>VBBG01000125.1 GCA_005882905.1 Candidatus Bathyarchaeota archaeon
TCGTCGAGCCATAGCTTACAGGGATGCGGGTGCTGATTGTGTTTATCCGATGGGTCTGTTCGACGCGGCGTCAATCCGCGTCTTCGTGCAGACACTGGACTTTCCCGTGAATGTCATGGTGAGAAAGGGTCTGCCGCGAGTTGATGAATTGGAGAGGCTTGGCGTAGCTCGCGTAAGCTTCGGTCCCAGCGCGTCTTATGCCGCTATGGGGCTCTTGAAGCGTGTCGCTCGGGAAGTGCTGGAGAAAGGGATGTATGAGAGCCTTCTCGAGGGAGCTATAACCTTCGAGGAGCTAAACAGCCTAGCCCAGCCGAGAACCAGGTCCGGGCCGTCACGATCCGTATAGGCGGCTTCTGCCCATTAGGTCAGTGAGGACCGGCATCAGGTCTATTCCTCGTATCCGCCCTATGTTTCCTCGGCTTGCGCTGGCTTCGCTGAGCTTGAGGACCCTGCTTGCGGGAACGTCAGGTCCTCCGATAACTAACGGGACAGGATCGCCCGTGTGGTACCCGTATCCGACAGGGGTCGCGTGATCGCTGGTGAGCGCGACATAGTTTGCACCTATGTCTACCTCGTCTATGACGTGGCCGACTAACGCATCGACATCTTCGAGAGCTCGGACTTTGCCCTTGAAATCTGCGTCATGGCCTGCGATGTCTGGTGCCTTTACATGGACTACGACGAAGTTCTTGTCTTTTGCCCCTTCGATGACTGCTTTCGCCTTCGCTTCGTAGTCTGTCTTTATGCTTCCAGTTGCTCCTCTGACATCAATTACGTCGATGCCTGCGGCACTGGCGATTCCCTTGATCATAGCTGTTCCAGAGATGCAGGCGCCGCGTAGGTCGTACATTGATTTGAAGCTTGGAAGTGAAGGACTGGTCCCTGCGCCTCGGGTCAGGATAATGTTGGCGGGTTTCTCTCCATCGTTTGCTCTCTCTTGATTTAGCGGATGTTCTCTGAGGACTTCGTGCGATCTCTTGACGAACTCGTTGACAGCTGCCGCTGTTCTCTTCGCTTCATCCGATCCATCGGTAGCTCTGGAAATGACAAGCTTCAACCCTTCCTCTCCAGGATCAGTGTCAGTAACATGCCGAGACAATTTCTCACCTCGCAGTACGAGAACCGCGCGGTGTTCGACTGTTGGCTTGAAGATGGTCCTGACTCCCGGCGTACTCTCGACCTTGATCTCGCTGACAGACTTTGCTAGTTTCGATGTGCCCTTGCGAATTCTGCCGGCCCGTCTGTCTTCCACGCGGAAGTCATCATCGACAGTTGCGAAGTTGACACGAAATGCGACATCGTTGGGTCTTAGGTCGACGCCCGCACCCAGCGCCTCTAATGCGCCTCGGCCTGTGTAGTATTTGGCAGGGTCGTAGCCTAGCAATGCTAGATTTGCGACATCGCTGCCAGGTCTTACACCCGGGGAGATCGGATCGAGTGATCCCACTAGCCCTCCTTTGGCTAGTCTATCCATGTTGGGTGTGTTAGCATATTCCAAGGGTGTCTTGTAGTCGTGATCGATAAGTGGCCTGTCACCCATCCCATCAACGATGATCAATACTGCTCTCTTGTCAGCCATTACTGAAATCTACCGGCCGACATTTTTACGGTAATAGGGTTAAAACGCTTTGCATGATTTCCTTGTGCGTGAGCAGGCCAGATCTCCAGCAATCCACGTTGTTCTATTTCTTAGCATTGTTTGGGAGTTTGATGTCATCAGCAGAACAGAGATGCAAATTCCGAGCATGCTCTGTCGAGAAACTAGCGAGAATTGATCAAGAACAAGAGCTTTACATCGACTGCATTCCATAACGTTTTGGCCATTCCGCATCTAAAGAAGAGCGTTGAACCTGTACAATGGTTATGGGCTGTCCGAAATTGTGACACTGATGAGCATAGCATCAGTAGGATTGACAGGTTCAGGGGCCTGGGCGTCTGTATATTGAGTAGTCGTAGGTAAATTGGCCAACGCATTCACGGTATCCATTCCAGAAATCACTTTTCCGAAGACCGCGTATTTTCCATCAAGGGCAGCACTATTGTCGGCCAAATTGATGTAAAATTGGCAGCTCCCACCGACCCCAGGTGATGTGCTGGCCATCCCAAGATATCCAGCATTATTGTGTAGGGAGGCATCATACTCAAATGGAACGCTCTGAGATGCTCCCTTTCCCCAAGTGGTGCGGTCTCCCCCGCCATTTTTAGTGTTGGGGTCACCCGTTTGAATTACGAAGCCGGCATTAATCCTGTGCCAAACCAGGTTATTGTAAAATCCTGAATTTGCAAGGTTCACGAAGTTCTCAACAGTCTTTGGGGTAAGGCTGTGATATAGTTCAACCTCTATTGTTCCTTGGGAAGTACTGAGCTTTGCATAAACGATGTCAGGAAGGGTGTTTGATTGCCCCGGCGATTGGGAGGAGGCATAAACATACCATCCAACTCCTATCACGATGACAACAATAATAATTGCCACAACATAGATTCGTCCTCGACTTTCGCGCTTACGAGCCGTCTGGATTGCCCGTTTCTTTTTCCAACTCGGTCTCTTTTGATTGGGGGGCATTCCGGGACTTCCAATCTTATTTGTTTGTCTGGACTTCTTGAAATATCATTCGGTTTCCGGCACCCATAGTTCTCGATCAGAACGATTTGCGAGTCCTCGCTCTTGATTCTATTGCGCCAGAGAGATTTGAATAGTAGCGACTTTCCTGCTACCATTCATGCTTTCCTCAATACTCTCCGTAGATGATGCGACAGATTGGTTGCTGAACCATGAGAGCCCTACGCTGCGTTATTGGGCACTGAGAGACCTGAAAGGCGGGTCAGCTTCCAGTTCTGTGACTTCAAGAGCTCAGAGCGAGATTGCTGGCTGGGGTCCAATGGTCGGTCTGTTGTCGAAGCAAGATCCGAAAGGGTACTGGGCCTTTCCGGAGGATTGCTACTGGCCGAAGTGGAGTGCGACGGTTTGGAATATCATCCTTCTGGGCGAGCTGGGAATTAGCCCTAGCCATGCATCTGTTGCTACCGGTTGCGAGTATCTTCTCAATACTGCAATGTCCCAAGACAAGTCGTGGCCTCCTAAAAGCCAATCCGGTCCCAAGTCCTATCCTCTTCTCTGGGAGCCTTGTGTTACCGGCAATATGGCACGGACCCTCGCGGTTTTCGGGTATGGACGGGATCCGCGTGTCCAGCTAATGTTCGAGTTTCTTGTCAGGACCCAGCTTCCGGACGGGGGATGGAACTGTGAGTTTGGAGAGTGGGGTGTGAAGATTAACCATAGCTCGTTCATGTCGACCGTAGAGCCGCTCTGGGCTTTCTCGGCACTCGACCGGAGCCTCTGGCCGAAGGGATCGAAGGATGTCGTTGACAGGGCTGCTGAATTCTTGCTCGTGCATCGGCTCTTCAAGTCCGACCGGACCGGCAAAGTGATCGATGAGGAGTGGACGAGGCTCCACTTCCCACTCTTCTACTTCTACGATATCCTCCATGGCCTGAGGGTCTTAGCAGATCTCGGATACGGAGGTGATGAGCGAGTCTCAGATGCTCTCCAGCTGATCAAGCAAAAACAGCTCGCGGATGGGACATGGCCTTTGGAGGGCTCGTACGTCAATGCGTATCCCGGAAATCTATCATCACCTAGGCAAGGTTGGCGAGCGTAATCCGTGGATCACGCTAAACGTACTGCGCATCCTCAAGAAACTCTCCTGACTCGGGTGTCCGAGAAGACGCGTCTAGAGAAGATGGAGATCGCAGAATTCAATCGCTTCGTCTAATCGAGACTCGTTACTTACACTCACCTCCCTCCAAAAAATCGTAACAATAATTTCCAAAACTCGAAAAACAACAGAGACGAAAAAAAGCAAGAATTCTTATTTCAAAGAGCGGTCCTCTCGGATCGCGCGCGACCGAGCCCTCTCTCCATGACTTGTCCGTTGTGCCATGAAGAAATTGATGCGGCAGGAGCTGGCTACTGTGCTTCTCACCAGCGCGCTTTTGAGAATATCAAACGAGCCTTCAGCACGTGGACGGTCGCCTACGGAAGCCCAAGGGTCCCTGATTTTCTTGAGCGCGTTCAGAAGCTTCCTCAGACGGGCTTGAAGGCCAAGGAAATCGCCCGTTTCTTGCTGGAAAATCCGTCGAGGTGGAAGTGATACAGACCCTTATCGTCTGCGAGAAACCGGACGCCGCCGCCCGTGTTGCACGGGCCCTCGACGAAGACGGCGACCCACGCAGACTCGATACGCGGGGCGTCCCATACTACGAGGCTAGGCGCAGAAAAGAGACGATCATCGTCTGTTCAGCGCTCGGTCACCTCTACTCCATCGACTCTAAAGGCCGCACTCCCCATCGCTACTATCCAATCTGGGACTACAGATGGGAGCCAAAACACCTCATCGACAAGAAATCGGCCGGGCTCATTCGATGGATCCAGACCATCAGTTCTCTGGCTAGAAACGCAGACCGTTTCATCAATGGTTGCGACTATGACCTCGAAGGTTCACTGATCGGATAGACGATCCTCCGATACGCGTGTAGTGGTGCCCACGCGAAGGCTCAAAGGATGAAGTTCAGCACGATGACTGAGAAGGAGCTCCTGACCGCCTACAACACGGCTCTTCCCCAACTGGATTATTCCCAGGTCGAGGCAGGCCGATGCAGGCATGAGCTGGACTGGCTCTATGGAATCAACCTCAGCCGACTCCTAACAGAATCCGCCCTGAAGCAGAACCGGGGCTACTCGACGCTCTC
>VBBG01000124.1 GCA_005882905.1 Candidatus Bathyarchaeota archaeon
CACTGGCTCCAAGGACCCAGCAAGGGCATCACGTCAAATAGTTGATAGAGTGAAGCCTCTGAACAAGACTCATGACTAAGAATCCATCTCCCGTAAAGCTGCGATCCCAGAGGGTCAAGGCTGAGGATTTTCGCGCGCTCCATCATGAGAAGAAGATCCTGATTCTTCCGAACGCCTGGGATGTGCCGAGCGCACGAGTGTTTGAGGACGCAGGATTTCCTGCGGTAGCGACGTCGAGCGCTGGGTTGATGGTCTCCCTCGGCTACCCTGACGGCCAGGTGATCAGCAGAGATGAGTATATGTCGGCGGTTGGAAGGATAAGTCGCATTTTGTCGGTTCCGCTCTCCGCGGATATTGTAGCCGGCTTCGGGACTACTCCGAAAGAGGTCTTGGCCACGGTGCGAGAAGTTCTGAAGGCTGGCGCAATTGGAATCAACATCGAGGATTTTGCTCATGCGACCAAG
>VBBG01000126.1 GCA_005882905.1 Candidatus Bathyarchaeota archaeon
TCAATTCGTCGCGGCGAGATTTTCACCCTCCTCGGCCGCAATGGTGCCGGAAAGACGACCTTTCTGAGAATCGCAGCAACACAACTAATGCCCACTAAGGGAAAGATATCGGTACTGGGACATGATGCCAGAGATGAGCCATTAGAGATCAGGCGCAAGATTGCGGTCGTGCCCCAAGAGGGCGGCACGATAGGGCCTCTAACCCCGTGGGACCACATTTACCTCACACTCTTAGCAAGAGGATTGTCTCGAGGCGAGGCTCGCGGGCGAGCAGAGAAGACAATAGAACAGCTGGAGCTGACAGAATACCGGAACCAGCCAGCAGACTCTCTGTCTGGTGGTCTACGGCAGCGTGTTCGAGTAGCGATGGCCGTGGCTACCGACGCGGATCTCATCTTCCTTGACGAGCCTACGCTGGGACTTGATGCTGTTAGTCGTCGCAGAATCTGGGGCGTTCTCAACGAGATCCAGAAGGAGGGGCGTAGCATACTGTTGACGACGCATTATATCGACGAGGCCGAGATACTCTCGAATGAGGTAGCGGTAATCGATCGCGGACGCAAGGTTCTGTCTGGAAGCCCAACTGAGCTTCTTCGAAATGTCAAGGAGCGAGTTCGCGTCGACATCGTCGGGTCAACCTTCTCCTCCGAGGAACTGAACAGCTACGGCCGCGTGGTGAAACTCGCTGAGAGGTTCAGGGTCCTAACCGACGATCAGCGCGGAAGAGAGCTCGCCGATGAGGCGATGAAGCGCGGCTCGGACGTGGGCCTCGCCAGAGTATCATTAGAGGACCTGTTCGTAGACCTTGTCGGGAGAGAAGAAGAATGAACGCAACCAGACAGTTCCGCGCTGCCGTCATAATAGGCTACATGCTATCAATAACGTGGCTGCGCAGGAACCTGATGAGCCTCGTCTGGTTATTCGCCACCCCTTTCAGCCTACTCTTCATCATAACCGTCACAACCGGCGGACGATCCTTCGCCCTGGGAGTAGTCGGCTCTCTACTACTCGTCCTGTCTACAGTCGGCACTGGGATCGCAGGAGACGCGACTTGGTACCGGCTGGAGACAAAGCTTCAAGACTTTTTCGTTGCGAGCCCGGTCAACCAGATCGGCTACCTGCTCGGCATCGCATTCGCTGGACTATTCTTCGCATCCCCAGCACTGGTAGTGCTGCTACCACTACTCGTCTACATCGGTCTTCCTCTCATCTCTCTCCCGGTCGCACTCTTATCGCTCGCGGGAGTCTGGCTATTCTCATCCGCGATCGGCTACCTCGTCTCAACCTTCACATCGAATCTACGCAACGGATGGCAGTCGGGACTCCTCCTAAGCGTCCTTGTCGGAATAATACCACCAGTCTTCTACCCAGCCGAGATTCTGCCCCACAACATTCTGCTTGTCGCTTATGCGATTCCAACGACCCACGCCGCTCTCCTCATACGAGACGCCATGGGTACCGCACCCAATCTGCCCTACTGGTCCCCACTAACAGGCTGGCTTCTAATCGCGGTCTCACTCGCGATCGCCCTGGCAGTAACCTCGCGCGTAGCTAGATGGCGACAGCCCTAGTGACTCGTTCAGTGAAGCCTCCACGGTTAATGCAAGGTCCGTCTCAAAGCCAGCTGAGGAGATGCTACGATGAGGCTGCGAACCGGGCCTCGTCCTTTGTGAGACGTGAGTATCCCCATCTTGCAGGCATTCTTGTGCACGGAAGCGTCGCGAGAGGCGAACCCGGACCCTTCAGCGACATCGACATGTTGGGTGTCACGAATCGGAAGAAGAAACCAGCAGACTTCTCCTATTTCGACGGAGACATCTATGTTGGGGTAGGGTTCCTCTCCGTTGCAGAGCTGGAAAAAGAGTTCACAGACCCGAGAGCATTTTTCTGGGCCCGGGGCAGCGCAGAGACGACAAAGATCCTCTACGACCCTAAAGGCGTATTGCGGCGAATCATGCTCCGCTGGAAAAAGACCAAACCCTCGCATCAGATTCTAGAAAAATCTCTCTGGGACGACTATCACAACATAATCGAATACTCAGGCAAACTAAGGAACGGTTGGCTCAAGCGGAATGACTTCTTGACCAGATACTCGGCGCGGGTAATCGCTGAGCATGTTGAGAGAGCCATAATCGCTCTGAATGATCTATCGATCATCAGCGAGAACTATCTCTGGAAGCAGATTCTGAACGCGAGCAAGAGACCAAAACACCTGAGCACCGACTACCCGCTAGCCCTTGGAATAAAGGGGACATGCGACACTCAGATCGTTTACCGATCGGCCATGAGACTTTGTGGAGAGACCCTCCGCCTCGTCAGAGCTGAGTTCGGAGAAGAAGCGAAACATGTACGGTTTAGAGATCTGCTCGCAGTGCCGTTAGAGAAGCACGGATTGTGAATCTTTCCAGGATCCGGAACTTCAGACAAGAAGACTTCACGCCAGTTTCTTGTCCAACAGAAGAGCAGGTACACCATCTTGAACTCTAAGGACGAGCCCATTCCAACATCCTCTCAGGTGCTGGCTATTGTCAGAGCTTACTTGGATACTTCCAAAGCCGCAGCCCAAAGGAGCGATAGCCAAGTTCGTCTATTTTCTCAAGTCTCATCCGCTACTATTCCTGCTTCTCCTGACCCCGGGCATTCCAGAGTATCTCTCCGCATCAAGCCAGCTCACCGTGCTGGTCATCAATCCTGTCCTGTTCTTCCTGTTCCTCGCCGCAAACCTTGGACTGTACGGCTCAGGTGTGATACTGATACGCGAGGCGATGATTCGATGGAGGAAAGGCTGGGCCTCCGTCTTCCTACTCGGAGCCGCCTACGGAATAGCTGAGGAAGGATTGGACCTCTGGACCCTCTTTTATTCTAATGCCGGACCGGTCGGCACTCTCGGATACTATGGTCACTGGCTTGGCGTGAACTGGGTCTGGACCATGGGTCTTGTAATATTCCATTCTGTCTACAGCATCGGTCTCCCAATCTTCCTCTTCGGCCTGGCCTTTCCAAAGCTGAAGTCTAAGAGCCTAGTCTCCGGACTGCGAGTAAAGGCCACTCTCGCAACGCTCATTATCGATTCCATCGCGCTTTTCATTCTCGTGTCAAATCTCTACTCACCATATAGTCCGGGGCCGGGCCTATTACTCTCCGGTGGACTGGCCATCACAGTCCTTGTTATGTTGGCCAGAAAGCTTCCGGGCAACTTTCTGAAGGCTGGTATAGGTCAGCCGAAATGGGGTCCTCGCAGGTTCGCGTTTGTCGGCGCGCTCTTGTTTGCGGAGAGACGAGTAATTACCGCGTCGACTATTTTCTCTGTGGAGGCGATCTTCGCCTTGCCTTCCACGATCTCGGGTTCGACGAATTCGACTCCAATCTTCTTCAACCGCTGAACATTCTCCTGGACCATTGGATGATCGTAAAGGGGCTCGTGCATTGCAGGTGCGATGACGACCGGAATTCGGGACCCGATCGCTGTCGCGGCGACCGTGGTTACCGGAGTATCGTCTATTCCTGATGCCAGCTTCCCGATAGTGTTGGCTGTGGCAGGCGCGACCAGCACCAAGTCCACATGACCCTGACTCTTCCCTGCGAGCGCGATATGCTCCAGCTTCCCGGTTAGACGTGTGACCACCGTGTTTCCCGTGGCCCATTCCAGAAGATCCGCGCCGACCATTCTCTCAGTTGAAGGTGAGATGACCGCTTGGACATCGGCTCCGTGACGCATGAGTTCGCGAGCAATCTCTGGCGCCTTGAACGAGGCGACGCTACTGGTGACGAGCAGCGCGATCTTCTTCCCTGACAGTTCCCTGCCTTTGGAAGCGGTGATATCTTTGGAGGGATGGCTCAAGGCAGGGTCTTCCGGTCTATCTCTTCAGCCGGCCCGTCGCGTATGCTTCGTCCAGTAGCTGGATTATCTCGTTGAGAGTGTACTTGCCAGCGCTGGACGGTATCCTGCGAAGGATGTCGGGCAAGGCGGGTAGCATGGGCCGTATGAACGCGGGAATCTTCTCATACATCGACTGTACACCCGCAATGATCTCGGTCGCGTCCTTCTCGTCGATACCGTTTCCCTTCGACTTTGACTTGGCGCTCTTGGTACTCATCGTGCTCACTGCTTGTCTTGTCCGCGTCCCTAAGCTTCACCATATAACGAGTTCTCGTCTCGTTCAGATGTCCTACCCGTTGTTTCAACGAGGCCTCCAAGTTGTGCGGACGCCTCTAGATTCTGCAGAGCCTCGCATGAATCGCTCGGCTAGGGGAGGGTTGGAGTCGAGGGGCCGCCGAAGCTTGGAAGAGTGGTCTGCATCCCGCTCCGCTGAATAAGGGTCCAATGGTGCCATTTCCTCCAGAGCCGCCGAGAGAACATGATGAAGAGCATGTCGGCCACGATTATCAGCGGGTTGCCGAGGCCGATACTGGCTACTAGGCCAAAGGCCACGATCGGGAAGAGTAGGCCGATGCCGAACGCTACCTTCTGCTCCTGATTATTCACAGTCCCCATCGACTTGTAGGCCCTAGTGAGGATGAAAATGGCCAGAAGGAGGTCCAGCACAAACGGGACTATGGGAGGAATGGCTGCTCCCGCCGAGATTCCTCCCGCGAAGAGCGT
>VBBG01000233.1 GCA_005882905.1 Candidatus Bathyarchaeota archaeon
TAGCAACTCGATAATTGTCCGGTATGACAAAGCCCGCAAAGCAGTGTTACTGGTTGATTGCTGTCTGGAAGAACAGGGAAAATGAGGAATGGTAAACTTCTAGCAACGGCGTTGGTTTTCCTCGCTGTCTTTTTCCTGGCTCCCGTGATACCACGGCAGGTGGACGTTCTATGTCAAGGAACTTCTAGTACATATATGCGCGGGACTGCTTGGCAGTCAACTAGTTATGCTCTGTTCGGAATTGGAATCGTTATCCCTCCACCAGTGGCGTGTATTGCCTAGTCGTGCTCCGTTCTGTTCGGTTTGCTAGAGCGCCTGCTATTGGTGTCCGTATCGGTGAGAGTCCTTGTCGAAAGTCTTGCAGGATGCTGAGCAGAAGAAGAAGGTCTTGTCCCCGTGTTTAGAGGTAAGCTTCGTCTTCTTCTCGTCCACCATCATGCCACATATTGGGTCTTTTTGCACTTGCACACCTCCCAGATTTTTAGCGTGAGTCTTCGCCGCAGTAGCGTATTCGGGCCGACACCGACTGAGCTGAAAGCCCCTTGTCTCCAATACTCATCCTTGTGGCCAGAGACCATTAGATAATCTGTCTTCTTAAGAAGCAAACCAGAAGGTTTGGGAGAGCGGCTTCGAGAGTTGAAGTAGGATGAGTGGCGCGGAGAAACACGACGATCACTCCAATCATCACCACGTGAACGCTGACCCGACGATCTATGCTTGCCCTATGCATCCAGAGATCAGATCCACTTCTCCCGGAACTTGCCCAAAATGTGGGATGAAACTGGTCGCGGTCTCGAAGAGCGAACGAGGAATGGATCATCACGAGCACGTCATGAAGTCTGCTTCCAAGATGCCCGGCTGGGACCGGTTCAAGATGAGCATGACCATGACGATGGGAATGGAACATACTGGGGTTGCGGGTCGAGAAATGGCGAGACTAATGGAATTAGACATTCGCAAAAAATTCTTCTTCGCGCTGATACTATCCGTCCCAATCATCCTATACTCGACCCTCGGAAAATTCATCTTCGGTTTTCAGCCTCAATCCCCCATACCGGTTCCCTGGCTTCTTTTCCTTCTAACGACTCCTGTATTCTTCTACTCCGGCTGGATTTTTCTCTATTCGAGCTTCAGGGCTCTTCAAAATAGAACGCTGAACATGTCTGTTCTCATCGCTGTTGGCATAACTGCAGCGTACGGCTTTAGCGTTCTTCTCACGATTCTCGAAAGCTCCGATTCCTACTACGAAGCAGCCGCCCTCCTCGTCACCTTCGTCCTATTTGGACACTGGATGGAAATGAGGTCTCGGCGCGGTACAACCGACGCCTTGCAGGCTCTGCTCCAACTGGTTCCGCCTCAAGCGAGAGTCCTCCGAGATGGAAAAGAGAATCTCGTTTCAACCTCGCAGGTCCAGGTTGGCGACGTCATAATTCTGAAGCCTGGAGACCGAGTGCCTGTCGACGGGACAATAATCGACGGTGAAACGGCAATTGACGAGTCTCTGGTAACGGGCGAATCTATTCCAGTCGCGAAAAAGGGCTGGTCGAAGCTGCTCAGAATTCCAAAGCGCCCGGTCAGAGATTGGCAGATAGGTTTGCCCAGTATCTCGTAGTACTAGCAATCGGCACGGGTCTGGTCACTTTTCTTTTCTGGTTTGCCATTGCTCGGCAACCAGCCCTCTTCGCCCTGACCTTTGCCATCTCTGCGATAGTAATAGCCTGTCCTGATGCGCTGGGTCTGGCCACGCCAACAGCCGTCGCTGTCGGAACCGGTCTGGGCGCAAAACACAACATTCTGATCAAAGACACTCCGACACTGGAAAGGGTCTCAAAGATCCAATCGATAGTTTTCGATAAGACTGGGACGTTGACAGAGGGGAAACCGAGACTCTCGGAAATCGCCACTGTTCAGGGTTGGGATGAGGACGCTGCCCTGAGACTCGTTGGCGGGGCTGAGGCTGACTCAAACCACCCGTTGAGCAACGCTGCACTTGAGGAGGTGAAGAGTAGACATCTGCAGTTACCGACAAGGATCGAACGCTTCGAAAACTTGTCCGGTCTGGGAGTTAGAGCAAGCATCGAAGGAAAGGAGGTGCTGGTAGGAACTGTGAAGCTGATGAAACAGAGCGGTATCGACACAGCTCCCCTCCAAGGAAGGATCGATCAACTCGTCGAGAAGGGCGAGACGATAATGGTTCTGGCCGTTGATGGCAAGGTCATAGCGGCTATCGGCGCGGCTGATACTGTGAAGCCGATGGCTAAAGTGGCAGTGTCAAGGCTGAACCAGCTCGGGATTGAGACGGCCATGATAACTGGAGATAATCTGGTTA
>VBBG01000035.1 GCA_005882905.1 Candidatus Bathyarchaeota archaeon
GACCCCGTGCGAATCGACACCCCGTAGGTCAGCGAGCACAAGTACGTCAGTCGTTGTCTCGGCATCCTTCTCCGGGACCCGCAGCTTTATCCAGACACAGTTGCAAAAGTCCTTGAGCTTCCGTTCTGGAATCGTGATCTGGCTTACGGTAGACTGCGCCAAAGCCTCAACACCTCAATAGCCCGTTTTCACGAAGAAGGAAGTCTTTAAAATTAGTACTGTTCCGTGAATACACCAAGGTGTCGGCCGAATGGATACTTACAAGACGATTCTGACCAAACTTGATGTTCGACAGTTCGACGCAAAGAAAGTTCCAGCGGACGTGAAACTGAAGGTACTGGAGGCGGCGAGGGCGAGTGGAACGGGAATCAACAAGCAACACTGGAGATTCATCCTTGTCCAGGACAAGGTGGTGATCAAGAAGCTTGCGGAGGATAGCACATCCGGCGGCTGGGTTGCGGGCGCCGACTTCGCAGTCATAGTTCTCGCAGAACCCCAGCTTGGATTCCACCTAATAGATTCAGGCCGGGCAGTTCAGGATATGCAGTTGGCGGCGTGGGATCAGGGGGTCATATCCGGACTCTACACGGGATTCAAAGAGGATCGGATGAGGAGAGACTTTGCCATCCCCGACGAACTCAAGCCAACGGTAGTGGTAGGATTCGGGTACCCGACGATGAAGATCCTGGGGAAGAAGAACCGAAGGCCATTATCCGAGTTGGCTTTTGTCGACAAGTACGGAACCAAGTTCGAGCCGAAGAAACTGAACTGAGAGCCAGCCAGTTGGCTCGCAGCCGCAGCAAGATTCGGCCCTCGACCAAGAGACTGACGGTTCGCCCAGCAGGCCTAAAAGATCTAGATGTCTTGGTTCATCAGCGCAGAGCCATGTGGATTGACCTAGGCGTCGGGGACAGGTCGCGCCACGAAAAGGCCGACAAGATATACCGACGATGGGCTGAGACACGACTTCGAAATCATCAGCTAACGGCCTGGCTGGTTCAGAATCATGACGGTAGGATCGCTGGGGGAGGATGTATGTGGCTTCAACCTATACAACCGAACCCTAAACGAACCGATATGTTACAACCATATCTCCTCTCAATGTACACTGAGCCAGAATTCCGGCGCCGGGGCGTGGCATCTATGGTCGTCAGTAAGGCCGTAGAATGGTGTGGGAAGAAGGGCTATGGGCGACTGATGCTTCACGCGAGCGAGATGGGTCGAAGCGTCTACAAGAAATTCGGCTTCAGACGCACGTGGGAGATGAGGCTCGACCTCGAACAGTCTTCAGCCAGATCAAAGCATTCCAGGCGTGCAATAGTTCGTAGACCAATCGTTTCTGCCTGACGAGCTATTCGGCCTGTTCCCAGTGATGATTATCCACGCCATCCTCTGACTGTTCCAAGATTTCTTCCGGCTCGTTCTTATCGAGGAGATGCCCCGCCCTCTTCTTAGTCTCAAGATAGAACCTGTCATACTTGTTCGGAGGTACAATGACTGGGATGCGCCCCGTTATCTTGATCCCGTGCAGCTGTAAATCCTTGATTTTCGCGGGGTTGTTGGTCATCAACTTGATCGACCTGACATGTAGAGACTTCAGCATGTGGGCGGCCAAGTCATAGTCTCGCTCGTCTCTCTTGAAGCCGAGCAGCTCGTTAGCCCGAAAAGTGTCATAGCCGTCATCCTGGAGCTGATACGCTTTGATCTTGTTGATGAACCCGATACCCCGACCCTCCTGCCTCATGTAGAGGACTATCCCCCTATCCATTTTCGCGATCTGCCTCATTGACTCGTGAAGCTGTTCGCGACAGTCACACCTCAGAGAGCCAAGAGTGTCTCCGGTAAGGCACTCTGAGTGGAGTCTCACTGGGACATCTTCCTTCTCGAAAATGTCCCCGTGAATCAGGGCTGCGTGCTCTTTTCTGTCAAAATTGTTCCAGAAGGCGACGACCTGATACTCGCCGAACATGTCGGGCAGGTTGGCGATCGCCATGACCCGCACACATATCTCCGGCGCCTCGGGACATTCATGATCCTTGCTCTCGCCTAGAAGCTGCTGGACAACAGGCTTTGGAAGCACCATTCACTTCGTCGGCCGACAGTCGTAGCTAATAGGTTAACCTTTTCTTGACGCGCCCCGGAGGGGGGGTCAATACTCCTTCGCGAATATTGACGTGGTTTCCTGGCGTATTGATACGCTTGGTTTTTTGGGAGTTATCGTCTCCTGACTTGAATCGATCCCGACTCTGTCAGTAGTTCCTTGATCTGCTTGGCGTATCTCAAAGCGTTACATTTTCTCTCTGGCCCAATTCTGTTCTGCCCACAGTGCTGTGATTAGAATGATAAATCTCTTGCAAGTGAGCACAGTATGATCAAAAATTCGGAAGGCTAGTTACTCCTCTTGTGGAATCCACAAGAACCATTGGGTTTCAAACAAGGACGACGATCACTTCCGTTTCCTCCCGGTCGAAGGTCTATGGCCCTGGGGCCGAGGCTACTTTTTCATAAATGGCATGCCTTTCATCATTGGTCCTCGCCGTTTCATCTGCTTCATCATTTTTTTCATCGTGAAATACTGGTTCACAAGCTCTCTAACCTCTCTCTCTGACCGGCCTGAGCCTCTAGCGATTCTCCTCGCTCGTGAACTGTCAACGAGCCGCGGCTCCTCCACCTCTTTCTTTGTCATTGACTGGATTATGACCCGCCAGGCTTTCATCTTCTCCTCCGCAACTCCCAGCTGTTCCTCCGGCACGCTTCCAGCTCCGGGAATCATCTGCAAGACCTTCCGCAATGGTCCCATCTTCCTGAGGTTTTCCATCTGATCGAACATGTCTCTGAGGCTGAATCGCCCCTCCATGAACTGACGGACCTTAGCTTCGGGGACCTTGACCTCGGCCTCCTTCACCTTCTCCAGGAGAGCGTTCAAATCCCCCATGCCTAAGAGGCGGCCCGCGAAATCAGTCGGGACGAATAGTTCCAGGTCCTCGACCCGCTCACCTGTTCCGATGAACTTGACCTTTGACCCGGTCGCAACTACTGCAGAGAGGGCACCTCCTCCCTTCGCAGATCCATCCATCTTTGTTAGCAGGACAGAGCCGATTGGCGTCGCCTCGTGGAACGCCTTGGCCTGGTAGATGGCTTGTTGGCCGATGGTTGCGTCGATCGCCAAGACGATCTCGTCGGGTTGGACCGCGGACGCGATCCGCTTCATCTCATCCATCAAATCCTTCTCGTTCCTATGACGACCCGCCGTGTCAATGATCACGAGGTCGGATCTTTCTTTCCGAAAATGGTCAAGGCCGTGCTTCGCAATCTCCTCGGGCTTCTTCTTTCCCGGTTCCCCGTAGACTGGAATCTCTGCCTTTGCCGCTAGTTGCAGCAGCTGCTCGTACGCACCCGGACGATACGTGTCAGCGCAGACGAGCCCGACTCTCAATCCACGTTTTGTGAAGAATCGAGCTAGCTTTACCGAGCTTGTCGTCTTTCCTGTTCCCTGAATTCCGACAAGCATGATCTTCCGAAAGGTTCCAGGCTGGACCTCAGCCTTGGCAGGGTCTTGGCCCACAAACTTGGCCATCTCCTCGTAAAGGACCTTGACTACGTGTTCTCGACGAGTGATGCCTGGTGGCAGTTTCTCTTTGAGCGAGCGTTCCTCGACCCATTTGGACAGCTGCAGGACGAGTTCTACGTTCACGTCCGCTTGGAGCAGAGTCCTCTGGAGATCTTTGACCAGCTCCTTGACCGCTTTCTCGTCAACGTTTGGCACCCGGAGTAGTTTCCGGACTGCGTCGGTGAGGGACCGCCCTACCGCTTCCATCCTATTCTTTCAGTGTGCGATTCCGCTTCTTAACCCTGTCCAGAACTGCTCCAATAATCAATGGGAAACATATAGTCGCGTCTCCGTAGACGTCCACGAACTTTCCCCCTTTTCTGATCTTTCTCCAGCTTATCGACTCAGCGAGCGGGGCACCGCTGAGTCCACCGGGTTCCGCACGGTCGGAGGTTATCTGGACGGCCCTATCGACGCCTTCGCGCAGGACGCTCGCTAGAAGTGTATGGTGTTTCGGAAGGCCGCCCCCCAGGATAACCACGCCGATCTTGTCGGCGCTCATCGCCATCTCAACTATTTTCGTGACATCTGTGATAGGATTCAACTGCAAGACCTCGGTCTGGGCGAAACTCCACAGGCTAAACCCAAGTATCGAATCCAAGAGACCAGGAGAGAATACCTTCACTTTCTTCCGTGCTGCCTTGTAGAGAATCGAGTCCTCGTCGTTGATCATCAGCCCGAACCTTGTGAGCAAGTCTGAGTAGGCAATGTTTTTCCTGTCCGCTACTGGAATCTTAGATACGAATTTTCTCACAGTTTTGTCGAGTTTCTCGAACGATGTTTCTTTTACGAAAATGTCCGCAATTCGGCTGTACCCTGCCTGGATCAATTTTCTATCGTCGGCATGAAAGCTACCCTGGTAGTGGTGGAGCCCCAGACTCTCGATCACATCGTGGGTCAGGTTAGCCCCCGTCGTCACTAGAGCGTCTAGGAACCCTCGATCGATAAGGTCTCCGAATAAGAGTCGAAACCCAGCAGGAACCATGGGACCAGCTATTGTCAGGAAGTTCGTGTATGAAGGCTCTCGAAACATTTCCGCAACGACATCTGTGGCTTCTCCGATCCGGCCTCCCCCAAGGACCCGTGTCCCACTCATTTCACGGACAAGATCGTCCAGACTCATACCTGGACGCAATCTGAGATGTCTAACCGCAGCAGGCCCTTTCGGCGAGAAGGAAGAGTCAGCCCTTTCTGCGAACGATCATTCTACGCCCGAGAACGTCCCAATACTCAACTTCAACTCCAGCGGCAAGAGATCCCTTGAGGTCCGGATCATCGGGCATCGGGCTCTCGAAAGTGGAATAGCTCTCCATATCCATCAACTGGACAAGGTTTCCGGAGATGGAAATAATCTGGCCCGTTCTCTTATCGATCATCGGAACTTCCACCCTAGAATCGACTGGGCTGATCAGGCTCTTCTTCTGGCCTGTGAAAACGCTCATCGCGACAACTCTCGCCTTGGCCGAGCCATGCTTCCCAGGCTTCGACTTTTCAAACTCAACAATACGGCAGGGTTCGCCGTCAATAATCACGTACTGGCCAATCTTGAGTTCGCCGACATAAACAGGCTTGCTCATGAAATCCAGCTAAACAATCGGCTACATCTAAAAGACTTCCCGCGGACGATACGCACATCCTAGCGAATTCTTTTCAAGCCGATTGATCTTGACGAGAGGCAAGACTGGTAGTCATGCCCAGACGAGTAGGGATCATAGCCAAGACCGAATCAAGGGAGGCACTAGAAATTGCGAAGAAAGTCAACCGAGCGGTCGTAGACCACGGGCTAACCCCGGTACTCGAACAACAACTCTCACGGAGATCAAGACTTGGAAACGGTAGACCAGTCAACCGGATGAATGTAGATCTAATGATAACACTTGGTGGCGACGGCACAGTTCTGAAAGCGGTTAGGGAGATGCCTAAATCAAAGACGCCGATCTTCGCAATCAACCTCGGCCGAAGAGGCTATCTGACCGAAATCGAACCAGAGGATTTCGAAGGATCGCTCAAACGCTGGCTCGACGGCGACTTCCAGATCGAGGAACAATGGCGCGTCGCAGTCTCCCAGAACGGCCATCGTATCGGAGACTGTCTCAACGAAGCACTCCTATTGCCTAGGACCCCCGACAAGATGTTGAACGTCGCCGCAGCTCAGAATGGCAAGCGGATCATAAAAGCCCGAGCAGACGGATTTATGGTAGCCACTCCGACCGGTTCCACTGCTCACTCGTTCTCAGCGGGCGGACCTGTTCTGGAGACATCTCTCAACGTCCTCGTTATGACTTTGATCGCCCCCCTTCAGCCGGTAAGATCCCTAGTAATCCCAGCTGAAAGGAAGCTAACTGTCCGGCTTGAAGAGCCAGGGCCAACCGCCACGCTGGTCAATGATGGGAATCCCGTCAAGCATATCGGTTTGGGACAAAGTCTTGAGATGAAGAGGTCCATGAACAGTGCCTATTTCGTCCGTTTTGGTGACACGTTCCTTCAACGCAGTCTCAGGCGGCTGGCGTCCGAGAGAGAGAATGTTTGACAGCTCTAGTTCTTGACACTTCAGCGTTCATCATGGGCTTCAATCCGTCAAAAACAGCAGAAGCCTACTCGGTAGAAGCGGTCGAGGTGGAGCTCTCCGAGGGGACTATGCCCCAGCTGAGGTTTCGAATGTTCAGGGAGAAGGGAGAACTGACAGTCCGAGCTCCCTCCCTCCGAGCCCAGACAATCGTCGACGACGCCAGTTCTCGCGCTGGTGAATCCGGATATCTCTCCAAGGCTGATAGAGAGGTGCTTGCCCTAGCAGTCGATTTGAAGCTGGACGGTCGAGAGCCGATCATTGTCAGCGACGACTATGCTATCCAGAACCTTGCAGATCATCTCCAGATAGAACACGGCTCATTGGCAAACTTTGGAATAGTCCACAGGTTTCGTTGGATAATGTATTGTCCGGCCTGCTACAGAAGGTACCAGCCCCCGGAGAAGAAATGCAGGATCTGTGGTACTGAGCTGAGAAGAAAGGTCCTCTCGAAGGCTAGTGCAAGCCGTTGCTAGCTGGTGGGCAACTTCGCAAGCTGATGAATCACGTTCTCCCGAATCGTATGCGGATTAGGAAGAGACCCAGTTACTCGTCCCTTCTCCAACAGTCTCTCCAGCATTCGTTTGGTCTTGCTTCCGCATTTCCGACATACTGGGGCGGGAGCATGCTCCGTAACAACGTATTCTAGGAGACATTGAACGCATCTCCAGACTTCTTTCCTGCCCCCGAGCTTTCCTCGCTTTGCGACAGGTTTCCCAGCAGCCTCGACGATATCCATCGCAAAATCTACACTAGGTGCGTTGCTCACGGTGGTGCCTACCCCGAACCCGTCAGCGCCAGCGTCAGAGAACGTTCTGACTGACTCGTCATCAAGACCGCCAGACACGTAGATTTTCACGTTCTTGAATCCTCTCAAGTCGAGCTCCCACCGCACCTCCTTGATTATATCGGCGAAGTTGCCTCGCCTAGACCCCGGCGTGTCTAAACGCACACCGAACAGTCTCCCTCCGAGGGCTTCCGCGGCCATGATCGCCTCAGTCTTTTCGTCACAGTACGTGTCAACAAGCATTATTCTGGGAACATCCTCCGGCATGTGCTCGTCGTAGCTCTTCCAGGCGCTGACCTGATCTCCCATCGCGATGATTAAAGAATGCGGCATTGTGCCGGAAGGATTCTTGCCCAACAACCTTGCGCCTGCTAGGCTGGAAACCGCGTCGAATCCTCCGATGTAGCATGCTCGATCGATCATCGGTGCGAGAACTGGGTGGGCTCTGCGAATTCCGAAGGAAAGGATTGTCTTGGTGCCTGCGGATCTTCTGACTCTGGCTGCCATGGTTGCTATTCCGGAGGCATGGCAGAGTAGACCGAGCAGAGGCGTTTCGTACGTGCAGAAATCAACGTACCGACCCTCGAGAACCATTACTGGCTCGCGAATACCTGAGGCGTCACTGGCGTGGAAGAGCGTGCCCTCGGGAAACGACTTGACATCAACGTTGATGTCTTCGAGAAGATGTACGGCTTCTTCGACGCCTGCGAGTATTCCCCATTCCCAGTTCTTGGGAAGAGAGCTTGTAGTGATCTCGGCGGTAACGTGGAGATCTGCTAGTCCTTCTTTTTCGAGTATCTCTCTGGTGCGACTAAAGTAGACATCCGTGGTTACGCCATTCTTGATCTCTTCTTCGGTGGCTACGTGAAACTTTCGCAATTATCTTCTGACTCGTCCAGTTGGGTATTCTTTCAAGATATGTTCTATTGTGAACTCCGAGATTGGAGCTGGAGCTTGGTCTGACAAGCTATATCTAGGCACTTGCTCTCAGTTCGCACACGGGATTTGTTGTGAGATCTCTAGAGGAGCTTGCCAAGAAAGCCCTCGAGCTCAAAGAGCGCGGCATGTCTACATATGAGATCGCTGATGAGCTGAAAGTCCAGGCGGATACAGTTGTTTGGCTTCTGCTGCATGGAAAGGATGGGGTCAAGCCGAAGGACGCTTACGATGTCTATGTGAACTGGAACCCGATAGGATCCAGCGTGCGTCGTCTGACACTCGTCGGGCGAGCGATGGCAGATATGGTCCGCGAAGCTGTTGATCAAGGGTCCATGGACGAGCCTGAGGTCGTGGCTGGGATTGAAGCTGGGGGTATGGCACTCGGTCTCATAGTTGCCCGATCGTTAGGAAAGCCGGTAGCATCGGTGAGGCCCCAGAGGCTCGGCGAAAAGAAAGTTGCTGGCGCTGTGAATCCAAGCTTCTCAGCGGTGGAGGGCAAGAAGGTGTTGATCGTTGACACTATTCTCCGGATGGGAGAGACGATCCGCGCGGCTGTTGAGACGCTTCAGAGTGTGAAGTCGAAACCGGTCGGAGTAACAGTTCTAGCTAACAAGAGTGGAAAGGATAGTATCGAAGGGATTCCCATCAGATCTCTGGTTGAGCTTCTGCCCGTGGCAAAACAGCCCCATGCATAGCCAACGTGTCTTGCTGTAGATCCATTATGGTATACTGGGATATCGAGAATCGACAGCGCAAGGTGGGGGTTATATCCTAGGGTAGCGTCTGATCAAGGAGAGTGAAAGAATAACGGCTACAAAGTTCATGCAGTCTCTAGACCCGCAGATCTACGCCCAGCTGAGAAAGATGGCGAAAGATCGAGGGATTACCATGCAGGAGCTCATCCGAGCAGTAATCGTGCCTGACTGGATGAAAAGGGCTGGCAGTTCGCGCCCTGGCTCGAGTCCGAGCAAGGCCGGTCGAAGACCGGGCCGCAGGCTGCGACGCATTAGGCCAGCGATAACTGCGTAGACAATCCGAGACGGACCCTCAGTCCCGGGACCCACCCCCGAAGACGGCCCTTTTTCATAGCCGTGAAAGTTCGCACGGTCTGCTTGATACCTCCGCCCGGTTTGGGTGATCGGAAGCCTAGTCTTATCTTCCTCCGACGACAACGGCTTGACCGAGGGTTGGCGAGTTGCAGGTAACCTCTGAACCGAAGAAGGTAACCTATGTCACGCTACTAGCGGATGAGAGTATTCACCCGCGATACGAGGAGGCATTGAAACAAGTTGAGAAAGATTTTGGAAGACACTATCCAATGCACATCGGTGGGCGCCAAGTCTTCGCGAGCGCAGGCGAATTCGAGCTACGGAGCCCACTTGATTCAAGCATTCTGTTGGGCTATTTCCAGAAAGGCACTGCAGAGTTTGCACGCAAGGCCCTTGAGGCGGCTAATGAGAATTTCGAGTCATGGAGCGACAGACCCTGGACTGAGCGAGTTGCGCTCGTGCGAAAGGCCGCGGAGATAATTGAGAAACGCCAGTTCTACTTGGCCGCACTGATAACCTACGAGGTTGGCAAGAACAGGTACGAGGCGATCGCGGAGGTCAACGAAGCCGCGGATATGCTCCGGTACTATGCTCGTGTGATGGAGGAGAATCATGGCTACGTTAGGCCGATGGATCGAATTGTCCCTGGCGAGAACAGTAAGAGCGTGTTACGCCCGCACGGTGTCTGGGCTGTTGTCAGTCCGTTCAACTTCCCCCTAGCGCTAGCCGGGAGCATGATCTGCGGAGCGCTGATCACCGGCAACACCGTGGTCTTCAAGCCAACAAGTGAGGCGCCGTTCACCGCGCTAAAGCTGTACGAGATTCTTGTCGAGGCCGGAATCCCCGCCGGCGTCATTAACTACGTCACGGGTCCCGGCAGTTCTTTCGGTGCTGAATTTACGAGTAACCCGTTGGTGGCTGGGATTGCTTTTACTGGTTCTAAGGATGTTGGAATGCAGCTCTACAGGGATTTTGTCTCCAAGCAGTCGTATCCGAAGCCGTTCATTGCTGAGATGGGAAGCAAGAACCCGGCCATTGTAACGGCGAAGGCGGACCTGGACAAGGCTGCCGAGGGCGTTGTGAAGGGAGCCTACGGCTATGGAGGTCAGAAGTGCAGCGCGACTTCCAGGGTCTACGTGGAGCGGGGCGTCAGAGAAGACTTTCTAAAGATTCTCAAGTCGAAAGTCGACAAGATCGTCGTAGGCGACCCGCGACAGAAGGCAACCTTCGTGGGTCCAGTGATTGATGATAAGGCGTTCAAGAAGTATCAGCGAGCGGTCGAGCAGGCCAAAAGGGACGGCGGCAAGATCCTGGCAGGTGGAGAAGCTCCGAAGGCTCAGTTGCCCAAAGGATACTATGTTACGCCTACAGTTGTGACGGGTCTGCCTCCTGATCATAGGCTGATGAAGGAGGAATTGTTCGTGCCGTTCGTCGCCGTCGACGAATTCAAGACCCTTGACGAAGCGCTTGAGAAGGCCAACCAGACCGAGTTCGGGCTGACGGCCGGGGTCTTCAGCAAGGACCCGAAGGAGGTGGGCGAGTTCTTCAAGAACATCAACTTCGGCGTGACCTACGCTAACCGGAAGGGTGGAGCTACGACCGGGGCGTGGCCCGGTGCGCAGCCGTTCGGGGGCTGGAAGGGGAGCGGCGCTACCGGCAAGGGTGTCGGGGGTCCCTACTATCTGCTCCAGTTCATGCATGAGCAGGCTCAGACCATAGTGGAAGACTCCTAGGACTCTGAACGTCCCCCCCGGGGAGGGGTGCCGACGGCGGTAACCCGATTTCGGGGTTCTTTTGCCAATCGTGCGGTGTTCTAAGCCTGTAACAGGCGGATTGTTGGGGTTGGGAACCAGCCGGAACCGCAAGGAAAACGAGCATTCACTAGCATGGGCCTGGATATTCGGCCATGCGTTAGATGGGGTTTCGTTGAGCGGGTTGAGGAAGTGTGTGTAAGAACCCGTCTCTCTTGGATTGTCTTGGGTCCCGTGGCCGCGCGCACACTGCAGTTGAAGATTTTTGAAAAAGAATTCTTGGTTTTTCTTTCACGCTCTTTTTTTCGAATTTTTGATTTCTATTGTTACGATTTTTTGGAGCTAGGAGAGCGAAACTGTCGTGCTTGAAGGGTTCATTCCAATTTTTCGGCTTTCAACCGTTTAGCGTTGATAACTTGGGTGGCGTCGAGGCAAGCTCGTCTATCATCTTGAGGAATCCTTCTTCAGCCCCGATCGGAAAAACTCCAGAGGCGGCTACGGTGTGGCCATCGCCGAATCCCCCCATCCTTTCACAAGAGTCAGGGAGTATCCTGGAAAGTGGCGGCCGCGTGCCGCTCTGTATCATCTTAGCGAGAGGTTGCGGAGCTCGTCCGGAGACTTTGACCAAAGATGATGGGAGTCTGCCCCATCCCGGAACGTCTGGAGGCACGTTCATCATTCCTATCAGGTACTTGACGGGGTTGACGAGTCCCTGGTAGCTGAGGTATGAGCAGAAGCTTCCTACGACTTTGCCGCTCATCCCTTGGTAGTTGTCTCTGGCGTGAAACCATTGAACGTTCCTCAATTGTGAGAGGCCGTTCTGACGGATCGTGCTTAGCAATTTCTGGTTCGCATTCTTCCTCTCTTCTTCGAGACGCTCTGCTTCTGTGAGAACATCATTGTCAAAGCCTTCGATGCATGCCTTGATGCCGATCTCTGGCCCGTTTCGATAGTATCCAACGGACCCGAGAACGTTCAACATCGTTGAAGATCTGCTCGGGGAAAGAGATCTTCCCGGCAGCTCAATCCGCAAGCCACCCTTCTGGGTCCGACGAACAATCCCGTTCCTCTCGCCATCTTCGAGAGCCATTCTGTTCAGACCCTGAATCTCGCCAGGTATTTCGTTAGAGCCGATGATCGCGAGATGCGCCAAATTGGTGAATGAAGGATCAAGGGTCTTGGCAAAGAGATAGGCGATGGTCGCTGAACAGGCGTCTCTTTCACCAGAGAATCCGTTGAGTTCTGGGTTCAGATTATGGATTGACGGATCGTTCACTTCCGTCGTGTCGTGGTGATCCAGTGCGAGGATCAAGTTGTTGGAACGGTTGAACCTGCTCAGCCATTCCACATGTCCCGATCCAATGTCGGCGTAAACAACAACTCGTCGGGGTCCGCCTTCCACATCTCTTACAATTTCCGGGTAGAGCTTGTCGACACATATGAGGGGCGTCTGAAGACTGAGCTTCTCTAAGGAAACTTTTGTCAGAGCCGCGGAGCAGAGTCCATCAGCCTCATCATGATGAATGACGATGCTGTCTTTGAGGCTGGACTCTTCTATCGCCGCCTTCGCTCTGATCAGATTTCTCTGAAAACCGTCGAGATCAGCCGTTTCCAGAGGCACCTACGGTTTGATGAACCGTGCGATGAAGTAACCCGCGCCATCGAGTTCGGGATCGAACCTCTGACTCAGAGCTTTCGAATCGAGACATCCACTTCCTACAATGGGACGAGCATCCGTCTCGATGAGCCCCAGCTCATTCTCTGCGAATCTGACCACACCCTCGCATTCTTCGCCCGTAATTGTGCAGACGCTGTAGACTATTGTCCCTCCCTTCTTGACCAAGGCCGTTGCTGCTCAGAGCCTGGGCGTTACGCCCAGTCCGGTGCATGGAGGATCGACAAGCACCTTGTCCGCCCTCAACGTGTAGTCTAGATGAGCGTACCTGGAATCGTGAGCGATGAGCTGATAGTTCTTGCAGTGTAGCCTTTCGAGATGTTCTCTCGCCTTTTCGGTCTTCCGCGTATTTCTGTCGAAGCCGACAACCCTGGCCCTGTTATCGCTCAACTGGCAGAGATAGGACATCTTCCCCGCGGGAGAACAATTGAGGTCGACGATCACATCCTCCGGCATAGGATCTAAGACATGACATGCAACCATAGATGGGAGCGATTGAAGATGGATTAGTCCAGACTCGTACCATCTGGATTCTCGGAGGGGAGGAAGGCGGAATCTGCTACTTAGAATCTCGACAGCGATGCCCTGATGATAGTTCAAGATCGCGGTCTCGCCCTGTCGTGCTATTCCAGACCCAACCAGAACACCGTTCTGATCCTGCACCGTTGCCTTCATTCCGGACCGGAGACCCTGACAGTTCTTCACTCCTGGGGAGTAGAGGTGGGCCCCTTGCATCACCGCCTCCGCCGCAAAACGGTCAGCCAGTACCGGTATCCCTTCCCGAGTCACCGTCTGTTCCGCCACGGGAAGATACGCCGCTTCAGGGATGGTTTTGTGAAGCCCTATGTCGAAGCCCTCAGAACGCATACTCTCGACGGTTTCCATTTTCGTACAGGGAGGACCGTTCAATCGGAAATGGTATCTTGGTCCCATCCCACTGAGCGATTCTAACACGTTCCCGAGGCGCCCATCGTATACGGTTTCGAGGGATCGACGAAGAGCCGCGTCGATGTGTAATATCGCATTCTCACCCTGGACAGTCAGAATTGAACACCCGGGTTCAGTGCCACTCCCCTTTCCGACTTAATTACCCTCGACTAGCGTGCCACCGCACACATGGTGTGGGCTTGACCAGAACTGTCTTGGAGCTACACTGTATTAAGTGCGGGACCAATTTCGAGAAGAGCTTCGAACAGAGACGCGGCGATGCAGACCTATCAGAAGGCGAGATGGTCCGGCTCGAAGACTCAACGTGCCCGAACAGGTGCGGCGGCGAATGGTTCGCTATCGAGAAGCACCACCCAATTCGAAGGTTCAAGCGTCACTACTGAAAGGGTCTTCCCGCCTCATAATCCAGCTTCTGTCTTCTCACGACTATTGATAATGACTATCGATGAACCGTTAGGGGTTACTCAACGCTTAAGCAGGGTCGAAGGAGCCTACTTGAGGCTGAGTCTGAGCCATAGGTGGTTGAATGACTAGGGCCGTTCGACACGCGGCAGAGAAGAGTCTGGAAGCACCACACGTGCCCTTCGAGGAA
Organism: Candidatus Bathyarchaeota archaeon; assembly: GCA_005882905.1. Taxonomy (GTDB): domain Archaea; phylum Thermoproteota; class Bathyarchaeia; order 40CM-2-53-6; family 40CM-2-53-6; genus 40CM-2-53-6. The sequence continues at coordinate 13,918 of VBBG01000035.1, forward strand.
TTCTCAGTCAAGGAACTCGACTACTTGGTCCGCCAATTGGAGAAGGCTAAGCCGGCAGGCGCGACCGTGGAGGTGTCGGCGATGGAGGATTCCCACCACTCACCGTGTCTTCAGGAGATGCAAGCCATCGTGGTTCAATCGGTCGGTCCCGAGGGACAGCCGGTGGAGACGTACTTCATGTATCAATACTGTCCGGCGTGCAAGCTGGCCGTAAGAGTCCTCTAGCGTGTTCTACTCGATGAAGATGGCCGGGCGGTAGGGCTCGGCGAACCTGGACCTTCCTTTCGGATCACGGAGCTCCTTTTCTCCTTCCTGCGAGACGTGAATCTCGGCTCTGAATTCGCGCTTGAAGAAGTCTGATGCATCTTCCAGAACCTTCTTCTCGTCTGGTTGGACTCCGACTCTTGATTCGCGCAATTCTTCTTTCATCTGAGTTGCTTGTTGGTACGATTTTGCGGCGTAGTCTGCGGCTGGCTTTCCTATCGCCCGCAGATCCGGGTCGGACATGATCTCCTTGATGAACTCGCCCTGTCTCTTAGGATCGCTCTGCGCAGCAGTGAGGGCTTTCTGGTATATGCTCAATTTCCACTGTCCAGCCGCGTAGTAGGTGATGCTCTTGGCTGTGAGGCCTGTCGCTTTCAGAATTTCTCCAGTATCTTCGAGGGTCTGCTTTACGATCGACTCTGAAGCTTCAGCTGTCTTGTCGTGGAACCGGTCGTCAGGCTTGGGCCACTCCGCTCGAACGACCAATCCCTTGTTTCCCAGAGTGAACCACATCTCTTCAGCCACGTGGGGTGCCAGTGGGGCCAGCATTCGTGCTTTTGAATCGAATACCTGTCTGAGAACCTGGTTTCGCGCGTCTCCCTTTGTTTTCTTCGGTCCTAGTCTACGCTGATACCAAGCGGCATCGTTCTCTAGATGGTACAGGACGATGTTTACGACCTCTCTCACTCTCAATCGCTCCATCGCCGCGGTTGCTGCTTCAATTGCTCTGTTGAGACGACTAAGCATCCACCGGTCGAGTGTCGAG
>VBBG01000129.1 GCA_005882905.1 Candidatus Bathyarchaeota archaeon
ACAGGAGCATTCGGAGTGAAGGTGAAACTTGTGGAAAGGACCAGGGGTGTTCCGCCAGTGGCTGGGACGGTCTTTAGGAGGCATCCCCAGCCTTCCGGGTTGCTCGCGCAATCCATCGCTCCGTAGATGGAACTGGTCGTGTTCGTCCAGTCGCCTGCGGGCCACCAGACCCAGTTTATCCTCTGAGGACTATTAGTATCATACAGGTTCACGAGTGTCTGTATGAAATGTAGGCTCGTGGTCGTGTAGCCTGCGCTCCCTGGGAGTATCATGTCAGGCGGACTAGTGGTACACGGATAGCACAATGGGTCAGTCCCACCCTCCGTGTTCAAGGCAGGCCAGCCAGTGCTCGCGACTCCCGCCACTACCGTCTGGTAGTAGCCCTGGGCCACGCTGTCGGCAGTCGCATTGCTCCAGACTGTCGAGTTGGAGTAGTAGTTGTAGTCCATGTAGCTGTGAAGACTGATGAAGAATTGCTGCGGAGCAGCTCCCGTCACCACCTGGGCAGAGGTTGCAGCTGTAGCTGCACAGGTTCTGGACGACGATCCAGTGAGTATCGCCCAGCAACCTTGCCTGGTCTATCCACTGCTGATAGGCGCTGCTGAGATATGTCACCGCGGCGCTGTCGCTTGAGACTGGCGAGGCCGGGCATGAGGAGGGGCTGTTGATACAGTTGTAGTATTCTGGCTCGTTCTCGGGCTCCCAGACGATATTCGTGTACGATGGTCCGATGTTCTGCACTATCGGCTTCCAGTAGTTGAGCCAGCAGCTAGTATCACGGAAGATGTCTGAGTAGCCGTGGTAGTCGATGATTATCCAGAAGCCATAGTGCTGGGCTATCTGGATAGCGCGCTGGGCGTTCGTCGCGTTGTAGACGCTCATGTAATTGTAGTCTATCGTGTCGGTACAGTACGGGTCGAAGTCGACCCTGACGGTATTGTAGCCCTGGGCCTCGAGCTTGAACAGCAACAGCTCCATGTTGGATGCATACTCCCCAAGAAAAACAGCCGAGGCAGTGCCACCACTTCCAGTTACTGACTCGTCCATCTTCACACCCCCCCAGCCTATCAGTGTTGGGACAGAGCCGCTGCTGGTCGAGGGTGGCAGAACAGTCAGAGACTGGCTGATTGTGGTAGTCTTCCCGGCAGTATCCGTAACTGTGAGTGAAATAGTGTACGTTCCATTCGTGAACGACTGTGAGACTGGATTACCTGTCTTGCTCGTACCAGCGAGACTCCAGCTGTAACTGTAGGGGCTCGTACCGCCGCTGGCTGACCCTGTGAAGCTAATCGATTGTCCCGAGACCGGCACGGACGGAGCATAGGCGAAGCTTGCCGTCAGAGCACTAGGCTGAGAGACGGTGACAGAGCGAGAGCTGGTAGCTATCTTGCCAGTCGAGTCCGTGACTGTCGTCGTGACGGAATACAGTCCAGCAGAAGAATAGCTGTGGCTGGCTACTGCTCCGGAACCGGTAGAGCCATCTCCGAAGTTCCAGGAGTAAGAGTAAGGCAGAGTTCCCCCAACTGAAGTGGCCGTGAACGCAACAACTGTTCCCACGGCTGGACTGCCCGGGGAGAAGGTGAAGCTCGTGGACAAGGGAAGAGGACTACTGTAGCCGAACACATCGTTGAACATGTACCCCGAGTTCGCAGCAGCAACATCCCCCTGAGCGATCGGTGAGAAGCCCCAGTTGTTCGCTATCGTCCGCAGAGAAGCATACTCGTCTATTCCAGTCGTGTCTGGAGAGACATAGCCCTTCTTTACAGGCGTACCATAGAGCAGGTTAGGCGCGGCATTGTTACTATTACACGAGCCATTGCTCCCACCGCACTCGTCCCACCATAGGTAGAGTAGAGTCCTGAAGTTGGTATTGGTAAATAGGTTAGAAGCCAGCAGAGAGCCGGAAGCGGGATTCGTGAGGCTTCCACTCCCCACCAAGAAGCTCTTCAGATACGAGTCTCCAGTGGAGATGCTGTTATCATGCATGTTGTGGTTGTCGGTAGGAGTATACCAGAGAAAGTTGGGGGGATTAGTCGAGTTAGCGGCCGCGCTGAAAGTCGAGGTCGAGACAGAAGAGCTGGCGAAGACGTTGGCACTAGCTCGAGTGTCTGCGAAGCTCGTGAAAGGGAAGTGGTCATTACCTCTCGGACAGCCGCTCTCACAGTATGCCTGCCAGGTCAGACCTGCTGGAGCAAATCTGTCGGCCACGAGATTTGCAGCTGTCAGGTCTCCATAGCCGTCCTTGACGCCGTACGTGTAGCCCGCCAACAGGCCAACGTAACAGGCTGCGGAGCAACCGCTGAAGTCATTGGCATCAGCAGCAGTAGCCCCATAATTGTTCAAGCTGGGCACGGTTGAGCCAAGAGGAAGCATACTGCAGAGGAATGGATCCGTACTCGACGGGCAGGAAGAAACCGTCCCAGATCCGAACACGGAAGCATAGGCCGCGTTCTCCATGGCGATGAATACAATATGATCGAAATATGCACCATTTCCACTGGCGGAGGCGGTAGATGAGCCCCGTCCGGCGAGAAGCTGGAAAGCCACAGCGGTGCTCATCAGGACTACGGCGCAGAGGAAGAGCGCTTTGAGCGCTCTGCTAAGCAGAGTTCTGTTCAGCGTGCACCTTCTCCCGGTGCCGGGGAGAAGGCGAACAGAACCCCACGGTGAAGGGTTACGTGGAGAGTCTTACCCGAAAACAACTCTCGTACTCATCCTCAACCTGATGACCAAACGCCCTATACCCTGAATACAAGATATAAGACTTGTGACAACTGTGTTGTCTTGTGGTACAAGCGCATACATGTAGCAATAGTCAAGAAACTGTCCAAAAAGTCCCGCCCGGAAAACTCGTTCGTTTTTGGGGGAAAGAAATCTCTTCCGGTCGAAATCCAGCGATATCTGTCCGAGGGGTAATCTATTATAGATAAGAAATGAAATGTTACAGAGGGTCCCCAGGAATCTTAACCTGATGACCACCCAAGAGAGCCCAAAGCTCCTCTTGGTTCGGGTTTTCTTCCCTGGGGGCCTTCTTACCCCCCAATACTATGAATCGACGGAACGTCGAGTTCCGTCGAGCGGTTATGAGACTCTGGACAGATGGGTGAGACCCGTAGCATTCGGTCTCATCTGTTGAAGCACAGACTCGACTTCGTGAGAAGGATAATGCCTAGGCGCGTCGCTCGGAGTTCGTCCACCCGAGCGGTGCAATAAGAGAGTCAGAAGAACAAGCTGTAGACTAGCATCGCGATTAGCGACATTCTCAACGCGCAGCGATCCACACTTATCCATCGCTCAATTCCCCGCTAACCCGGCCATCGGCATATAATATTTTGGATGGGCTCAACCAAGACTCTCAAGCTCGGCGAACCTGAGATAGACAACAAAGCCTATCGTCTGCCGCAGATATCCTGATCAAGATTTGTGATCGGCGAAAAAGTGCAGGCCAGATGAGTGTATTCAAACCAATCAAACTCATCAGCCGATGTAACAATAGGACCGACCGAAAGGAGTCTGAGACTCCCCCCGGCAACTTCTCACCCTACAAATCAGGAGATTTACAAGTTACCAGGCGTCCGATAGCCGCCGAGAATCGGTCATCATCCGACTGTCCATCGCTGGCTGCTCCAAGGTAGGATATTTCTGAAATAGCCCAACTTGGCGACTCTTCGTTGTCCAAGCTCGAGATCTATGCGTGTCAACTGGTTCCTCATTCTCGGATGCGTGCTTGCAAGCCTCTACGCGTGGCAGCAAGACCCGAACTGGGCGGACCAGAACCTGGTCTTCAGCCTGAACAACCTCCTGGCCGGACGCGTCTGGACCCTGGTTACTGCACTATTCGTCCATGCCAGCGTAGCTCATCTTCTGGGAAACATGCCGTTCCTATTCGTCTTCGGCAACACCCTTGAGAAGATGATTGGGCGAGACAATCATCTGCTCGTCTTCTTCATAGGCGGGTTCACAAGCTTCCTACTGCCGCCATTACTGGGAATCTACAGCCCGGACACTGGGATGCTGGGCGCGAGCGCGGCAATCTTCACCCTTGCAGCATGCGTCATGCTCATGTCACCATTGAAATTCAGCTGGCTCTTTCTTGCACCACAGGGACTCGTGGCTATCATCTACTTCACCCTCAACGCAATAATAGTCACCGACCCGTCCATCCTCGGCCAGCGACTCTTCGATCCAAGCGTCGCCTACATTGCCCACGTCATCGGATTCACAGTCGGAATCCCCTTCGGCATCGCCTGGAGCCAGAAATGGAAGAAGAACCTCCTGATAACTTTAGGACTCTTCGGCCTATACCTCATAATCCTCTTCGTCTTAGCCAGTATCTTCGGGTCTCCTCTACCCTTCGGCGTGTTCTAGGCGAGCTGCCCCTCTAACATCGGTCTGAGTCTCAAGAAGACCTCACGGGTCACTCGAAGATCGTCAAGACAGTGATCTCGGATCGACCTCAAAGCCGCCTCATCTCCTTCCAGCGCCTTGACAAACAAGCTGGGCACCTCCAGTCCCATAGGCCCCTTCTCCCGTCTGATCCCGAAAAAGTCACAGACATGATCTAGGTAGGTAAAGGTCAAGCGGAGCCTAGACTTCACAACCTCGTTAAGATCAATGTGCATCATACCAAGCACGGGACGAGGATCCATAGAGTGTTTCAAGAGTCGGGTTGTTAGGAAGGGAATGTCGAAGCCTCGACCGCTCCAGGTCACAATTAC
>VBBG01000036.1 GCA_005882905.1 Candidatus Bathyarchaeota archaeon
TAGGATTCTCTTTGAGATTCCGGTCTCGCGTGAAACCGCATCCGTAGACCCTTGGCCTAGAAAGAGATAGTCGAAGAAGGAGTCTGGTAGCTTCTCGGGATCTTTCTCGAATTTCTTGAAGATGACCCATTCCTTGGCCAGATATTTTGCGAGGACGTAGTATGCCATGTAGACAACGGAATCTGACAGCGCTTCGATGGTCCAGTCCATGTCCCATGGAAGTCGAGTGCCGAGCCCCACCTT
>VBBG01000130.1 GCA_005882905.1 Candidatus Bathyarchaeota archaeon
TAGGGGTGTAGAGTGCCGGGAGAGATGTAGATGTTCTTCAAAACCTCATACCTATTCCGGTCGACATAGACCAGTATCGCCATTCCCAGCATCACCTGCAGGACATAGGCGTAGAATGCTGTGCCTACAATTAGCCAGGCCAAGTATTGAGTGTAGAAGGCCGAGCCGGCCGCACCAGCGGCCGCGCCGATGATAACGATGAACGCAACTATCAGAAGGGAAGCCAGCGGTCTGATGATCTGGTAAGTGGCGAATAGAACGGGATCGGTCCAGTTGCTCTCGATCTTCCAGCCAACCCGGAAGGATTCTCGCGCCGACTTTAGAAAGTCTGCTACTGCCATCGAAGGGTCAGCCTTCCCTCCTTCTTTCCGAGGGATTCCATGTAGTTGAGGGTCCGTCGTGCTAGCGGAAACAAGATGAGAATACAGGCTATAAGCGCTACGATATGCGGCCAAATCGCCATAATACTCGCACCGTCGATCACCAGTCTCCGGATCGCGTCCAGCCCGATCGTCATGGGTATTAGCGATCCTGCCACTTGGAGGCCGAATGGCACGATTGGAGCGTAGATGGCTGGGAAATAGGCTCCCGAGAGAAAGTACACTGGTTCTTGGAGCAGGTTTGCCGTATTCCATGCTTCTCGGCCGTAGAGCATGAAGAGCGAGGCGAACAGCATTCCGAGCGTATAGAGTGCTGCGAGCGTCAAGACGAAGACTATTCCAACAGATAATGGGTCTCTAACTAGGAATGGCACCTGGAAAGCGAATATTCCCAGGAGGACGATGCCTAGTGCTCGGATCGCAGTATTCAAGCTGCCACCCATGGCCATTCCGAGAAGTATCGACATTCTAGACACAGGCGCGACCAAGTACATCTCCAGGTTTCCCTGTTCTCGCTCCCAAAACCACTGTGACGACATGTTCCAGAGAACGTTTGTCCAGAACGCGATCATCGCACCCCCCACAATCACCGCAGCTCCAGCGGTCGCAGGGAGTCCGATTGCTCGATAGAGGATCACATATGCGCCGATGGTTAGGATGGGGAGTCCGATCTCGGCGGCTAGAGCTGTCGGGTCCCGGTTGGCTCCTCGGAGGCGCACCCACATCCGCGCATATGCGGCGCGAAGATTGTTCGTTAGATCTTCCCTGAAAGATGGGCTGGGTAGCATTATTCGAAACCAGTCCCTACGAGGCTGATGTACACGTCCTCTAGGGTAGGTTCGGATTTTCCCATGTTGAGGACCTTGCAGCCGTTCTCGCGGATCCTGCTCAAGAGATCCGACATTGCAGACTCATCCTCAAGTACGAGCTTGAGCGTTGTCACTCCCGTCTCGATGTTGTTAGTCTCCGAGACTCCCACGACGCCTGGAACGCTCTTGATCGATTCTGGCCGCGAGAGGTTTGGGGTTATCTCTATCTTCCATGTGGCTCCTCCTGCAACCTTTGTCTTGAGGCGCTGTGGAGTGTCGCAGGCGAGAATCTTTCCACGATTTATGATTCCAACCCGGTCGCAGAGCTGGTCAGCCTCGGCCATGTAGTGGGTCGTCAGGAGCACCGTCTTCCCACCAGTCTTTATCCAGTCTTGGATGAGTGTGCTGAGGTGTCGAGCCGAGAGGACATCGAGGCCAAGAGTCGGCTCGTCGAGGAAGAGTACGGCCGGGTCGTTGACGAATCCACGGGCCAGGTTCAACCGTTGCTTGTAGCCTGTTGAGAGTTTGCTCATACGAGTGTTGAGATAGTCTTGAAGCTCCAGCTGGTCGACGAGCTTCGCAATCCTATCTTTCGCAAAGTCTCTCGGAAGCCCATACAGCTGGGAGAAGAACCAGAGGTTCTCCTTTACGCTGAGGATTCCGTATCCGGGAGTCTCGCCGCCGGATACGAGGTTGATCAGGCGCCGGATCTGCGGGGCCTGTTTGACGACATCCAGCCCCTTGATGAGCGCCTCTCCCTGGGTGGGCAGGAGAAGAGTGCACAGAATCTTGATGAGGGTCGTCTTGCCGGCGCCGTTGGGCCCCAATAGTCCGAATATCTCATCGTCATAGACCTCTAGATCGACCTGATCGAGGGCTACCACGTCGCCTTTGCCGGGTATGCCCTTGAAGAGTCTGCGGAGACCCTTCGTCTCGATGGAGAGGTCTCGCTTCAACTTGAGACCCAGACGCAAGGAAGCGTCTCAGATAAGACTTGTACCCTGTGGACACGTGTATGTCGGATATTCCTCAGTTTCTACCAGAAGCGTTCTTTTAGAGCCTCCCGCTCGGCTTCCATTACCGCCTCGAAGAAACCGCTCGTCGGCCTCTTGTGCTTCCGGAGAATGTCCCCGGCGACCTCAGGCATGATTCTGCGACCAGCGAGAGCATAGACGGCCAGCCTGCCATAACGGTCAACCAGCTTGGCGGTGTCCTCTGCTTTTGAGACTAGATCTTTCTCTCGTTCGGACAGTCTGGCTCCATTCTTCGTAATGACTTTCCTCACGTCCTCGTCCGCGACCCCGAGGGCTGCGACGAGGCTTGAGCCGCATTCGGGGCATTTCACTGTTGCCGGTATGTCTTTGACCCTCCGCATCTCGACATACTTCCAGCAGGTTGTACAGACCAGCGTCTTGACCTCGTTCAGGATCCGGGCCTTGGCCGAACCAACGAGGATCAGGTTCAGTTTCTCTGTGGGAATAATGTCCGCCTTCCGGCTGATCCGCTCCAGTCCTATCCTAGCGATCGGCGTTGCTTCCCCACCGGCCTTGACGGTCTTGACCGCGATATCCTTGGAAGATATCGCCTTCAACACTTTCTCTGTCCGAGGAACATCCATGTCCTTCTCCTGGGTCTCCCTAACCGCCTCGTCCATGATGACCGTCCCCTCGAAGCTCTTGGCGAGCTGTCGTAGTGTGATGTTGCTGAAATCGGTCCACTTGGAAATCGCTCCGAACCTCCTAGCGACGTGGACAAGTCGTCTCTTGAACAGGCCGGTCCGTTTCGACGCGGCCACCGCCAGCTCCCTCACTTCCGTCCCTGCAAGACGTTGCAAAACCTTCTGCACATCATCAGCATCAACCGCGCCCATGGTCTTGAGAACGATCCTGTAGGGGTCCTGTTGTATTCCGATGCTCACACCCGCCTCGTCGGACAATACGTGGCCGACGAGCCGTGCGAGGGTCCTGTTGACGAGCGTCCCGAGGTGAGAGTTGATTATGATAAAATCGTCCCACTCCTCGATCGTCAATAGCCTGTCGCTGGGAACCGGCAGCCCTTCCTCACACTGATCATAAGTCTCGGTAAGCGCGCGACGGATTGTCGTCTCATCAGCAGAATACTTCTCGGCAAGCATCCGGCTGATCTCTCCGAGGCTCTTCCGCTTCCGATACTCCTCCTCGGTGACCCGCCGGACCTCGCCAACCTCAGCGGCAATCTCATACGGCACCGGTATCTCTTCGCCGATCCAGCTCGGAATAGCACCGGTCGGATCTGATATTCCCCTGACGAATATCTTGTCTCCTCTGATGCTCTCCATCATCCACGGGGTACCGCGGACGATGAACTTGGTCCCCGGCTGGCCGTACTCGGCCACGAATGCCTCATCGAGAACCCCTACGGCCGTCTCGGATTCCTGCTCGACAACCAGGTACTGTTTCTCGTCCGGGATCATTGACAGTTTGTTGAAGTAGTATCTATAGAGGTCCTTGACCCTTGAGGGTCGCATCACCACCTTGTCCTGTGCGGAGACCCAGCCGAGTCTTGGAAACCGCGAGTGCATATAGTTGGTGACCGCAGCAACGTCCTCCTCCGTGAGGTTTCGGTAGGGGTAGGCTTTCCGGAGGATATCCAACAGTTCGGTATAGTACCATTTCCGGTTCTGGATCAAGAGTCCCGCGATCTGGTGGCAGAGAGCGTCCAAAGGCTTCTCAGGGACAGCCACGTCTTCAAGGTCCTCGCTCATCGCTTTCCGGGCGATAACTAACGCTTCTAGAGTGTCGTCGGAGTCCATTGTGATGATTATGCCGTCCGCCATCTTCCCGACACT
>VBBG01000234.1 GCA_005882905.1 Candidatus Bathyarchaeota archaeon
GACCCTTCGGATCTTGACTGCGACCCGGTCTCCACCTGAGTAGCCGGTGAAGACCAGCCCCACGACTCCTTTGCCGAGGATCGATAGCCTTCCGATCCTCAAAGCCCCCTGAAACTCTAGGCTCGAGATCCCGAGATCTGTCAGCTGTCTGATCCGGGACTCGATGGAGCTATCTTCGGGATCGGGATAGGCGACAAGCGATCTGTACGGGTCTTTAGAGAGATTCTCGACTGGAACTATGACGGGATCTGCTTTAGCCATGAGGGTTTCGCCTCCAAGAATTCCCAGAGAGATTTGTCGAAGCCTGCTCTTCCAAGCAAGGATAGGACGGCTCGGCCCCGAAGAACTCTCACTGTTCTAGGGAAGGATTCGCCGATCTGTTTTGGTATCGTGAGGCCGTATGCTTCTTCTCGCAAGGATGCCTTGACTAGCTCCGCGATGGTACAGATTCTGCGTTTCTTCTCAACTACCCACCTGTCGCCTTCAATCCAAGGACCCCTAGCGGTGTCGCGCGCTCCCAGGTGTCGTTGGAGGAATGACTGGCTGTCCTCCTTCTTCGACACCGGAGGTCCCTTCTGCATCTTCACACTGGAAATGACTGCTCGGTCCGCCTCAAGCAGAATAGCACTCTCTATCTTCTCGTCGCTCCAGATCGTTGAGCGGTAGATGTGAAAGTCTTCGCGAGCCATCAATTCAACCATGCTCTTCTCCAGCTTCATCAACTGGCCCCAGAGCACATCGGGCACCAGCGCTCGGTGCTTGAAGACAATCGCGGAAAGCTCTCGACCACTAGCCCGAATCCTCTCCGCGAATTGAGGGTTTGTCTTTCTCGTAAATTGGGGAGGAAAGAAGTAGCGTATTTCCGGTCCTCTGCCGAACTCACGCCCAGCGGCGACGAAGCTCCAGAGCCTTTCGGGCCTCACCGCCGCCGCCAAGTTTCTGTCCGGGTCTACAGGGTCGATGACTACTAGATCCACGCCCGGCTCCCTCTTCTTCATGTCGAGTACAGCCGGGGGCTTCCCGATCTCTAGAAGAGTGCCCTGAGTCCACGACGAAGCCTGTCTGATCGATTCCATGAGTGAACCGTAGTAGAGGGCGAGCGTGTCGATCAGCATGCCGCTGAATCCTCCGACCTTTATCTCCGCACCATAGACGCCGATCCCCCTTGCGAACTTCTTGAGGAGGCGAGCCTCGAGACGCAGCTCAGGCGTGAGATTTGTGTTCATGAATTCCGTGTGGTAGGGAGTTCTGTCGGTCGCACTCTTCCATTCGCCCTTCTCTACGTCATAGCAGGGGACAACGTTCACGCGGGTTCCATCGACGTGAACTGGGAGAACCCTCTCGGTCCACTCCCTCCGTTCCATGGAGGATGGAAAGCGGGCGAAGATGTCGAGATCAGTCTCGCCACTAAGCCACGTGTCCCGTGCAAAGGAGCCTTGGAGGGTTACTCGTCCCTGAAACCCTGAGTCCGCGAGGATTCGCTCGACGTCTTGTCTGAGACGTTCTGACAGTTTGAGCATCTTCTCTCGCTCCTTCTCGGGAGGAACGATTCTCCGAGCTACCTGTTGCAGAACTACCTCCGGCGGCAACAATCTGGTTCAGATAGGGAATGGGATGCTATTTGAAATTAGCAAGACTCGATAATTATTTCTGGGCCCCGATCTCGAACAGAGTCGAGTATCTGGGTCCGGACGGAGAGAGAACGCTCTGCTTGAGCCTGACATGCTCAGCGTTGAATGTTCCGAAACTCTCCTCGGCCAGGTGACCTAGAAAAGAGGCGATCTCGTCCCTCTTCCTACCCGACCTGACACGGGCGATAGTGATGTGAGGGTTGAAAGGTCGGGTTTCTCGGCTGAACCCTACTTGATGGAGAAGCTTCTCCGTCTGCTCGAATATTAGTTCAACCTGGCTCCAGCCCTCGCCCACTCCTACCCAGATCACGTTCATCCGCTTGAGGCTTGGAAAGGCTCCGGCACCCTTGATCTCTAAAGCGAACGGTTGGAATTTTACTTCGGCAAGGGCTGACCTTACTTCGGCCAGTTTCGTGGGACTGACGTTTCCTAGGAATTTCAGTGTCAAGTGGATATTCTCTCGTTCGACGGGTTTGAGGTCTCCGTCTAGGGCTGATAGTGATGACATGATGGACCCGACCTTGGACAGAATCTGCTCGTCTTCAAGATCGATGGATACGAAGCTCCGAACTTGACTGCCTGACAACGGTTCTGTCGTTCACGATGCCTCTGTTTAAGAGCTATAACTGCCACGTTGCCAGCCGTCCGAGAACCCCCCTTGCAGTCAGCGGAACCAAGGAAGACAGTGATGGTTATCGTCGGAATGCCTGGGGCCGGGAAGAGCCTCGCTTCCAGCGTGATGAAGGCCCGAGGAATCCCTGTCTTCGTCTCCGGCGATATCATCAGAGCGGAGGCTCGGAAGAGGAGGCTGAAGTTCACTCGCAAGAATCTCGGACAGCTCATGCTAGAGATTCGGAGGAAAGAGGGCATGGGTGCTGTTGCGAAGAGACTCGTCCCACTCGTCGAGAAGGCCAGTGGAGAGTATGCTGTCTATGAAGGTGCGAGAAGTGTTGAAGAGGTCGATGAGCTTCGTCGGAGGTACCGCGTTGTTACGATTGCGATCCATGCTTCAAGCCGCGCGCGATTCCAGAGGCTTCAGCGTAGGGGCAGGTCAGACCGGCCGAGAGGCTGGGCCGACTTTGAGGAGAGAGACAACCGAGAGCTGGG
>VBBG01000131.1 GCA_005882905.1 Candidatus Bathyarchaeota archaeon
ACCTGAGGGATCCAGTCCCAGTTCTGGGCTAGAAGCACGTGATGCCTGACTGTTGCTTCAGGCATCGCTCCGAACGCGGTGCAACCGTCGGAAAGGGGGAGAGGCTTCAGACCGGCCTTTGCAAACTGGCTGTACATCAACTCGTAGCGAACATTCAAGGCAGCAATCTCGAGTAGCTTGGTCTTCGACCCCAACGCAACTCCCTCCATCATTCGAGCGTATCCGGGGCTGGCCCGTCTGATCACTTGGACGTATTTCGCGGCACGGGAGAGGGCCACGTCTCTT
>VBBG01000132.1:0-3592 GCA_005882905.1 Candidatus Bathyarchaeota archaeon
TGCCTCGGTACTCCCGGAGAACTCCGGTCAGGCCTTGGTAGAGACTTCGGGGCTCCTTCTTCAGCCTCCAGACGACGCTCGTCCCAACATATTGATCGTGATGCTTGGCGATGATGTAGCCCTTGGGTACTAGATTGGGGTTCTTCATTTCAAATGTGACCCACTGGTCGTAGGGAGTGTCCGTGGGGGTGTCGGCGATGGGGACGTCTCGAAAGGCGGTCTGGACTAGCTCGTACAGTTTATTGTAACACTGCTGGTCTTCTCGGAGTTCTCGTTCTAGATTGGAGAACTCGATTCCCTCTTTGGAGGCTTTGCTCGAGTACTCTCCAAACTTTGTGGTATCCACCTGAAACGGATTGATCGTTGACTCCCAGCCGCGCATCTTCTCGCTGAAGCCGCGTCTCTGGGCGAATGTGACTGTCCGGCTCATGTCCTCCCTTATGCCCATCCAAGCCACTATCGCGCTGTGGCTTTTCAGCTCGTGCTCAAGGGTCTCATAGATTGCTCCGCCCACACCTCGACCTTGATGCTTAGGGTCGACCCATCCGTCGAGCCAGAACTTTTTCGGGTGGAACATCCAGGGCGGGTTCCACAATTCTCCAAAACCGAGAATTTTCCCGGTACCGACACCCAAGCAGACGTATCGTTTGAAATAGTATTTTGACTTGTCAAGACTATCGTCATAGAACCGCCATTCATCGATGCTCCTCGACCTTTCAGGAAAGATGGCGTCGTATATCTCAGCCAATCTCCGATAATCCGACGGTTCAAATTCTCGGAGCTCTATCGAGAGTCTCGGCTGAGTCAAGGCGACTGTTTTCACGCGGTCGGGTGTGTTAAATCCTTTCCACGCGAGCATCAATACGAGGCATGAGTGATTCCCGTATTGTTAATGAGAGACGCTGGCCATGTTTCTACAAGCCTTCGATATGCAATCTTATCGTGAAGGGTTCGTCCACGTTCTCTACGCGATCATTCTGGTACAGTTCGTGGTCATAGCCGTGCTGGTTTCCGGGTTCAGTAACGAGTACATCTCCAACATCTTCTTTCGAGCCTGGATCAATGGCAATTATCCCTGGCTGGGAACGCTTCTGCAAGGCCAAGTCGATGCCCTTCTCGTCGGCATGACTCTGGGCGCAACAATACTGCTCATCCAGAGGGTTCAGAACGAAAACAGGATGCGATCGGGAGATCGATCGGCTGCGGAACCCATCGGATTTCGTAGCCCAGAAGAGTCGCCTACTGGTCCTGATGGTAGAGTGATGACGAGCAAACCATCCGGAGACGCGCCTGAGGATGTTCTGGCGGAACTTGAGAGACAAGACGCGTGATGTTCGAGCAGCGATATTCCGCCCTCTGATACATCTGCCGGGCGTCGGACCCTTTCCAGTTAAATAACAATCGTGTCACGGCAAGACCGTGACACCTCCAGGATCACCCTCCGTGATGAGTGGTCCAGACCTGGAATCTTCTCAGAACGGAGGTTTCTTTCCAAGATCCGGACCGATACTCTTCAGCGTCCCAATTATCGCCCTCTTCGCAGCTATCACTAGTGGGAGCTTGACCTTTCTCGATTATGTTCATGTCATAACTGGAGGAATGTGGACAGGCATAGACCTCTTCATGGGAATATTCGGAAGAACCGTCATGACGAAAATCTCACCCATGTCTAGGGTCGAGGTCGCAAAACGTCTCACACCAACCATGCTCTTCCTAATGCCTTCGATCGCAGCCGTCGCGACAGCCGCTGGCTACGTTCTAGCAAATAAGATCGGTTTGTGGAACCTTAGTTCCCCATATATCACGGCGACGATCATTGTCATTCTCATACTGCTAGTCCAAGGGTTCGGGATTCTCCTGCCCAACGAGCTAAGGGTCTTCAGGGAAATCAGGAAAGAGAGACCGGATACTGACAAGATTGTCAAATTGTCCCTCAGAAACTTGAATGTCTCTGGAAGCCAGGCAATCTTCCAGGTAATCATCATCTACATCATGGCGAAACTAACTATCTGACGAGAAAGTTCGTCTTGCAGTACAGGATAGGGTCCAGGCGGTCTATGTTCCCGTTATCGTGATCTGCCCGTTAACCGACTTTATGTTCACATTTGCCCCGTCGGTTCCGAACGTATGGTTGAAGGACGTCTGGGTGGTTGTGAACATGCCCGAAAAGCCTAAGATCTGAATGGAGCCATTCAGATCGCTCGCGCTGAGCCTGAACGACGCTGAAGAGGGCGCTGTAAAATTCAAGTTTGCGTTTGGAGCGGTCAAATTGTAGGATCCTTCGGGGATTAGTGCGGCGAACGTGGCCGCGATGTTTCCGTTTGTGGATGCGGCTGTCATGCTCAAACAGTATACACAGTCGACGGAGACTCCTCCATTCACTGTTGTCAATTTGACTATTGTTGAATTGAGACTCTCGATTCTTACACCTCCATTCACATTTGATACTTGGACGGTCGTAAAACGAATCGTTGATGGAACGAACACGTTGATGTTCGCAGTGTAGCTCTGGGACAAAAAGAAGCCAGCGCTTGCAGGAAACAATGCTTGGAACGCGATGTCTCCGTTGCTGCTGGAACTGATGAGGTTCACGGTCGACAAGGACGAGCCGAGGCCTTTTGCCGTAACGGTGCCATTGATCAAGACTGTGGGTTGGGACCATGGGACGACCGTTACGAGACCATCAACATTGGAGATTGAGAGTGAGCTGTAGGATCCTCTAGCGTCTTGAGGAGGACTGTAAGAGAAAGTCTTCGACGAGACTTGGGCGGTCGAGTAGTAGATTAGGGAGAATAACGCTCCGACTATCACAATGCCGATTATGACGATAACTAAGACCCAACGGTTCAGACTTGCTTTCCCGGATTCTGGTGGACCGATGGTCGATGTTAGCGAATATCCTATTGATAGACCCAATACTGCTATCTTCGGTCTAGCTTGATGCTTTGTCGATCTCCTGCATCTCGTCTCTTGTCAGGAGAAGTTCGGTTCCACCCGTCATCTCCTTGGCCTCTTTCTCGCTACGTATCCCGATGATGGCGCCTGTAATGGCTGGGTGTGTCAGCTCCCATGCAACGACGACGTCGACCATCGGTCTGTTGTGGGCTCGGGCGATTCTGGTCAATGTATCTCTTACCCTGGCAACCTTGGCTTGGTTCTCGGGTTGAGCATACCAGTGATTTCTCCGAAAGTCCTTGGGGTCGAGCTTCCCCACGTTGAAGTTGTCGGTTAGGAATCCTTCTGCCAGTGATCCCCATCCAAGTACTCCTATCGAGTTGCGCTGGGAGAATGGAAGAATGTCCTTCTCGATCTTTCTCTGTAGAGGATTGTACTGGACCTGATTGGACGTGACGGGTCCCACTTTCAAGGCCCGCTCGATCAGATCCACTGTATGGTTCGACAGTCCGCCGTACCGGACCTTTCCGACGCGGACAAGTTCCTGAAGCGCACGCCAAGAGTCTTCCACAGGCGTGGTTGGGTCCGCATCGTGGAATTGGAGGAGGTCGATGTAGTCGGTCTGGAGCCTTCCGAGGCTTGCTTCTACTTCACGTTCGATCGTGTCCGGTTTGAGGTTCTCCGTGGATCCTCCTTT
>VBBG01000132.1:3708-4200 GCA_005882905.1 Candidatus Bathyarchaeota archaeon
GAGCCTATGGGAGCGGTCCCGATTCCGACCTTGGTTATCTCAAGATCGCTTCTCCCAAGCCGCCTCGTCTCCAGCATCAGCAATTGCCGCCGAGGGCCGGGTTTCGGAAAACCGCTATTTGTAGTTTGGACCAGTCAGTTGCTTCAGATCATGGTCCGGGGACCCAGGCGACCAGCTGTGAGCGACAATATGGACACTCCCTAGGCGTCCGGGCCAGTCCCATGCCGAACGGTCTGCACCCCTTTGCGCATCGCCAGTATCCCTTGCTGAAGAGGGGTTCCTCCTCGACGAGCGCGGCCGCTGTCTCCATGAATCCTTGGATGTAGGCGCCGCCGATTCGTTGGCGGTCAGCGTCCTCGCGCTGTTGCTTCCATCGCTGTTGTCGATCCAGACCCTCGGACATAAGATCAGCTACGCGTCAAGCGAGTGGCAATAAGAATCATGTTGTACTCGCAGACTGAAAAGTTGAGCCGAAGATAAGTCTTATTGGAC
>VBBG01000133.1:0-999 GCA_005882905.1 Candidatus Bathyarchaeota archaeon
TAGGGACCCGCTAGACAGGATAGCAAGAGTTTGAATGTGACTCGGCCCGGCCCAGCGGGGAACCGACGACGAAGACCGAGCCAGAGGACTTAGACATTGCGGTAGCAGGCGAGTACAACACCCTCCGAGTCTACGTTCTAATGCTGAAGGCCAAGTCATCGTCAGCCCGTGACGTTCAGGAAAAGCTTGGATTCTCCAGCCCGGCACTCGCACAACACCACCTAGAAAAGCTGAGAAAATATAATCTCGTCACCAAAGACTACGATGGAACATACCGCGTCAGATCCAGCAGTTTCGGCATACTCAAGCTCTACATACGAACGGGCAAGTGGATCATCCCACGAACATTCTTCTTCATCATAATATTCGCCGTCCTAACTGCCAGCTTCATCCCGATAGCTCCTCAACAACCCTACTATCTCCTCGTCGCAGTCGTCGCCGTGATCGGCCTCACCATAGCCGTCTACGAGACCTTCCGCTCCTACAGAGTCCTACCTCCAACCTAGGAGGGACTCGAACGGTCGCCATAGGCTGATCACTCGACAAACTCCGCTTGTCAGAACGAATCCCGAAAATATCCTACAAATAGTCCAAGACATCCAGTATTGCAGACGACCAAAGCGTGTCTCCAGACTCAAAAATCCAAAATCTACTACGAAACTGTTGGCAAGGATGAACCACTTTCCTCCTTCATGGCGGATTCGGGTCGAATGAAGACTTCGCCATGCAGATACCTGAACTGGCGAAACATTTCAGAGGCTTCGCGTTTGAGCGGCCCGGCCATGGTCATACCGCTGATAGGAGGGACCGTTCAGTTATGATAGAGTTCAGGACCGTGTAAGTTCATCGGATGCGTCTTCGAAGCTCTGCCATTGCCTCGAGATGTTCTTTGATCGGTGCACGTAGCTGGATGAAGACGTGGTGTACTCCGAGCTTGGCCGGGCTCTTGAAATCCTCGACCCACTGGTCTACCGAACCAACGAAAAGTGACCTTTCTGT
>VBBG01000133.1:1013-5674 GCA_005882905.1 Candidatus Bathyarchaeota archaeon
CTCGTCCAGCAGCCAATGCGGCTTCTAGGAAGAGGTTCAGGTCCCGAGATACTGTCTCCAGACCAGAGTCCGGAGTTATGGACGAACTCTCGTAAGTTTTCGTAAGAAGAAGAGAGGGGGTTGGGTGTCGAGTTGGACGTGGCTAGCCGCTGGTGACGAGGATCGAGTCCTTTTCGTGGTCAGGAAGCGCGTCACGGTACCATAACAGTAGTCCGTTTTGTGACGGTGAAGCTGCTGCTCCACCTGCGACACTGTTGATTGTCAGTGTGCTGCTGCCGCCCGCAGGGACCCCGGTGGTGGGTATGCCTGAGCCGACATAGCGCGGCGTGTTCAGCGTGTAGGTCATTCCGACTATGGCGTCGGTGACCGCGCCTGTGAAGTAGTTGTCGACCGCTAGGACCGAGAATCTGAACTGGGTGCTTGGCGTAAGGCCGATATCTGATAGCAGTGCGGTCAGGATGACGTTGCCAGAGTCGAGGTCTGCGTCGGTGAAGAAGCGAACAGTGAATGGTCCGTTAGGGAGGGGGCCAGCTGCGACTACGTTTTGGCCAGTTGCGGCGAAGCCTCCGTTTTCGAGGTTGAATATAGCGAAGTCATCTGTCCCGTCGCGATTGGTGTCTATGAGGATGTCGAATTCGGCTGGGTAGTTGGGGTGGGACCGTATGCCGAATGTGGTGACTGCGAACTGGACTGCGGGTAGCCCGCTAACTGTGACTAGTCGGACTCCGACCGATCTTAGGTCGACGACTGCACGGTTGTCGCCAGGCTGGGGCAGCATACTCTGCGGCATCTTGCCGCTGGACCCTGTCAAGGAGAAGAGTTCCACGCGGCCGTTCAGTGAGCTAGGGTTGGTTAGCTGTACGGTGCCTGTGCCTCCGGAGAGGGTGAGTGCGTCTGCAGATGTTGTTACTGCTGCTGCTCGATGGGGCAGTATCTGCCATGCCAAGTGGACGTTGTCGGTGTTGTCTGATATGTTGATGTAGCCGTCGAATTCGAAGCCGTCCAAGCGGAAGCCGTCTCCGCCTCTGCTGCCTCCGTTAAGGTCCCATACGGGCAGTCTTGTCACGTTTACAGCGAGTTTCAGTTTGAATGTGGCAGTTGCACCCGCCGCGACTTTGACAGTTGATGGGGCGCTGATCGTGACCGCGCCGCTGGCAGCATCAGCCGGGTACCGGAAGGTGGGTGCGATCGAATAGGTTCTTGTGGTGGAGCCGTAGTTGTGGACGGCCACGGTCTTTACGAACTGGGCAGAACTCGTCAGTGCCTGGTAGCCGAAGGACAGGCTGACAGCTATGGGTGCTGCGTTGTCCCATGCAGTGGTCTTGGTGTTGACGGCCCGGTCGACCCGGACTTCACCGCTTCCTATGCGTGATATCGGGGCTCCTACGCCCGGGCACTTTGCTGGGTTTAGACCGATGTTCGTGTCAGCCGTGTTCATCAGCATCTGTTTGATCTCGCTGGGTGTTCGTGCAGGAAAGGCGTCGACTAGCAGTGCTACTGTACCGGTGACCACTGGTGCTGACGCAGAAGTTCCGGCGAATGGTGTTCGGCCCGTGGCCGTGCCCGCTTCTGCACTGATGATGTCGGTTCCTACGGCTCCGATGTCGGGTTTGATGGAGTTGTAGCTGTAGCTGGGACCGCGTGATGAGAAGGCGGCCATGTTCCCGACCAAGTTGATGGCGTTAGCCGGGTTTATCGTCGCGGTCTGTCCAAGGGCACTGGCTTTAAGGGTGTTTCCGTCGGCGAGTGTTATCGTGTAGCCCGCGATGGTTTGCGTGCCTCCTCCGAACGAGAAGGTTGGCGGGAGGTCGCAGGGTCCTTGCGCCGCATTGTTGGCCACTATTGCTGCTATTGCTCCTGCGGCCCCTGCGTTTGCCACTTTCATGCTTACCGCGCAGACGCCGCGGTCAATCAGCAGAATCTTTCCTAGGAATGGCGTCCCGGTCCACGGGCTGGCACCTGCTGCGTTAGTGCAGCCGCGTCTGGTGCTTGCGCTAGTTGTGTCGTACACGAGGGGGCCGGAGACGAGGGAGGGGGCTGCCGACCAAGATTGCCAGACCGCTCCGACTGGAGCGACTGTGGGTGTTTGGACGAGGTACATTTTTGCCGTGGGATGGAATGTGGCTGCCACGCTGATGACTTCTGGTGTTGTTGAGGGTGAACCTACGATGTAGGGTCGATCTGCGCTGTTGCCGGCCGATGATACTACCACTACGCCTAGATTGACAGCGTTAGCGCTCGCTGCGCTGAGGTCGTCTTCCTTCTGCCCGTACGACGAGCCTAGGGACATGTTGATGACGTCTACTGCATCGGAGATGTTGCCGTCGCCGTTGGGATCAAGGGCGAACTCCATCCCTTGTAGAAGGGCGACGCCGCTGCAGCTGGTTGAAACTGCGCTGCACACCTTGACCGCGTAGAGGCTGACGCCTGGCGCTACTGAGCCGGCTCCGCCAATGATGCTAGAGGTGTGGGTTCCATGTCCCCCTGCGCAGGGCGGAGGAATAGTCGAAGGTCCGCAGTCAATCGGGTCAGGGTCGGGCCGGAGACAGACCAACGGGTTGCCATGGCTGTCTACTCCGCATGCAGGATCGGGACCTGGCCATCGATCTCCGACAAAATCGAACCCTCCGATTACCTTGGCAGTGGGAAATAGCCCGTCAGTATTCTTGTTCCGCGGGTCATCCACGCTGGTGCCGTAGGCGGCCGTGTAGGCAGCCGCTGTGCCAGGCCCTCCAAGGTCAGCATGAGTGTAATCGATTCCAGAGTCTAGTACTGCGACTCTAACGCCCGTTCCGTCGAAGCCGAGGTTATGGACGGCCGTCGCCCCGATGTATGGGACAACATCACTCAGTTCAATCTGATAGGTTTGGACTGGGCGTATCGACGCTACGTTTGGTAAGGAGGCCAGGGCGTTGACCTGGGACGAGTCGATGTTTATGATGAGAGCGTCAAGGACTTTGGTCAGTCGGCCGAGTTCCTGGCCACCGAGACTGCGAATCTGACTCATCACCGTATCTTGCGAATTGGCCAGCTGGTGGAGATAATCGCGTTCTTGGGCCTGAGTTAGCCTGCCGCCCAGCTGTTTGGCGTTCACGCCATAGGCAACCGCTAATGGAGCGGTCGTGAGTTGAACCACTACTTGTATGGGTCCAGTGGTTTGGCTAAGTTCGGGGTCGACAAATACGGAAACGTCGCCCGGCACGAGCAGGTTCGAAACGTCTGGGGTTTGAGCATGTTGTGCTGCAACTGCCGTTGCGGGTGATGCGCCAATCATGCCGACTAGTGCCAACACTGCGAAAAGTTGAAGGAGCCGATCGTGACTCAGATTCGGTTTCAAGCCCATTCTGAGAACCCCAGAGAAACTTGCTATCGACCGCTGTAGCGTATTTATGATTTTTGGTATATGGGGAAGCTCAAGCCTGACGGAGGCGGCTCGGGATATAACCTTCAACTGTTAGCATGGATGTTGTCAGTCGCATGAATATTGTGATAATTGGCGGTGGAATAACCGGACTCTTCTGCGCCCACTATTTGATGAGAGACAAGCACAAGGTTACTGTGATCGAAAAGAGCGGAACGGGATCTGCAACTTCAATCTACAACGCGGGGCTCCTTACCCCATCACTCGCACCAACTCCACGAATGGGGCTGGGAAAGATTCTTTCGACCTACCTCGGCAGAGAAGGGCCAGTCTACATTTCCCCCAGAGAAGTTCTCGCGAACCCTAGATGGTTTAGGATCGCGCTCAGGAAAGGTCTCAGAGGGTACGAGGATAAGATCGTGGAAATGGGACATGCCAGTCTTAAACTGTACAAAGAGTTCTTCGCGGAAGTCGGCTTTCGCCCGGACGTAGTCGAGGGAGTCGTTGCTGTCTATTCTGAGGAAGCGGACGCTAGAATCGCACACGCTTCGTTGGGTGGGAAGCTTCTCGACGAGGCGTCTGTAAGCCAGATGGGTTTTCGAGGTTTCCGTGGGGGAGTCACGTTTGAGGAAGAACTCTCAATCAACCCGGCCAAGTTGTACAAGTCTCTTTGGGACGCCGTCTTCAAGCGTGGTAGTGCGGAGCTAGTAGTCGCAGAGAATGTTAGAATTGTCGCGGGAGAGAGGAGTGGGATTGCTGTTGTCTATGTTGATGGGAAGAAGTTCGAGTGTGATGCCATGGCGTTGACAGCAGGCTCTTGGTCCCGCGAACTCTGCAAACAGCTCGGCTATGACCCGCAGATTTTGCCTGCGAGAGGACTCGCTGTCTTGTTTGATACTGGCGGGAAAGAAATTGTCACGACCCCAGCGCTCCTCGAGGACTACGGTATCGGGCTGGCACAACACAACGAGACTACGCTCAGGCTTACCGGCTTTTTCGAAATAGTCGGCTTTCGAACGGGTTTCTCGGAGGCTCGAAAGAAGTGGCTTCTTGACAGGTTCAACAAACACGTTACAAAGTCGGACCAAGTGAGGATTGTCGAGGAAGGTGTTGGCTTCAGGCCTTGCACTCCAGACCAGAGACCTGTTATCGGACTCGTCCCTGGATACGGGAACGCCTACATAGCATCCGGAAACTGTAGGCTGGGAGTAACTCTCGCCCCAGCCACTGCCAGTATTCTCAGATCGATGATAGTTGGGATAGCACCTGCATTAAAGGGCCCGGATTTGGGTTGGTCTTC
>VBBG01000134.1 GCA_005882905.1 Candidatus Bathyarchaeota archaeon
TTCCAATCAACCCATTCCCTCCTGTGATCAGAACCCTAGATATCGTCTTCAACCTCCCCTATCGAGGCATCAAGGGTATCATGGTCCGTCTGGAACTCCTGGAGGTGCCCGCAGAGTGCGTCGTCAAAAGACATGGCCTGTACTTCTAGTCCCTGAGGCAATTATATTCATCACGTGTACAATTGCAGTATGCGTACATCTGAAGCTACATGGTCGAATGCGAACACAAATGAATCGCCACCCTTTATAGCCGGATCGACGGTTTTTTGGCGGACAGTCTTGTATTCCTCTATCTTCGTCTATCTCTACAGGAATATGTCGTTGGATAGGTAAGGCCCAGGAAGAGCCATGGACCTACGATCATCCTGGCTGCCGGAAGCGAACGTATTCATGTGACTACCGGTTGACTAGGTGACGCGCGTTAGACGCTAACATGAAGAAGAGTTCCGTCAACGGATTCAGCGAATGCAAAGGCGTCATTACTGCCGGCGGGATCGGCTTCAGGATGCTTCCCTTTTCGAAGGAGATACCCAAGGAGATGTTCCCGATCATTACGTACAACGGAAGTCACAGTCTCGAACTAAAACCACTGGTTCAGGCCATTTTCGAGCAGCTTTACAGCCTCGGTGTGAGAGACTTTTACTTTGTCGTCGGAAGGGGAAAGAGGGCGATCGTGGATCACTTTTCACCAGACCCCGGTTTCTCCGCGTTCTTGAAAGAAAAGGGGCGGGACGCCGAATGCCTGTCTCACTTTTACGAGAAGATAAGATCCTCGAACATCGTCTTCCTTAACCAGTCGGAATCTCTTGGATTCGGAGATGCGGTCCTCCTCGGACGACCCTTTGTGAAAGGGACATTCATCGTCCAGGCAGGAGATACATTCATTCTATCGGAGGGAGAAGAACATCTGAGGCGGCTGGCTACAATGCACCAAAAATATCAGGCGTCTGCTACGGTTCTCCTTCACGAAGTCCCAGACCCGAGACAGTACGGAGTCGTTCAGGGTTCTCTACTTGAGGATGGGGTGCTGAGGATAACGGCTGCCGAAGAAAAGCCAGAGAAGCCTCAGACGAACGTCGCCATAATGCCGCTCTATGTCTTCACAGAAGAAATCTTCAGCGCATTGTCCAAGACAGAGCCCGGAAAGAATGGCGAACTACAATTAACGGATGCGATTCAGAGGCTCGTCACCGAAGGAAGACCAGTTATAGGAGTGAAGCTCATGACCAACGAGCTCAGGCTGGACATGGGTACTCCTGAGACGATGGTGGAAGCTCTAAGGCTGTCACTTGGATATGTCGACGCCAAAGCAACAAAAAAGAATCTCCGGATGGACTTGGATGCGCCAGCGTTAACCGCCGACGGACCCAAAGAAATCATTCCCTTGCAAAAGAAATGATGGCACGAGAAGAGACCGACGAACCGCGAATAGCAATCGTCGGGCTCGGATACGTGGGGCTGTCGACGGCCGCGTGCCTTGCATCGAAATTTCATGTGACCGGCATCGACCTGGACCTGGCTAAGATAGGCCTCATCGGAAAGGGAAGGGCCCCCTTCCTGGAGAAGGGTCTCCAACCACTTCTAGAAGCGCACGTTCGAAATGGAATGCTACAATGCACCACGAACTATAGCGCTGCTTCTGATTCCGACATCGTCTTCATAACCGTAGGAACCCCGAGCAGCAAGTCTGGGGAAATAGACCTCTCCCAAGTAAGATCTGCCTCACAGTCAATAGGCGAGGCGATAGCAGGTTCCAATAGACCGACCACCGTTGTCGTCAAGAGCACCGTCATCCCAGGCACGACGAGAAGCGTCGTTAAACCCATACTCGAGCAATCCTCAGGCAGGACCAGTGGCGAAGGCTTTGGCATATGCTCCAACCCTGAATTCCTTCGGGAGGGCCAGGCAATCGAGGACACTCTAAACCCGAGCAGGATTGTGATCGGCCCTATCGACCAGTTCTCCCGCGACCAGGTCTTATCGTTCTACAGAAAGTTCTACGGAGCACAGATGCCTCCCGTGGTCGAGACATCTCCTGAGACCGCGGAGCTGATAAAATACTCCAGCAACGCATTCCTAGCAACGAAGATCAGCTTCATCAATCTCATAGCCAGAATGTGCGAGAAGATTCCGGGAAGCGATGTAAACGATGTTGCTAGGGGGATGGGACTTGATCCGAGGATCGGATCGCTATTCCTCCAGGCGGGACCGGGCTTCGGAGGATCCTGCTTCCCAAAGGACGTACAAGCCTTGGTCGACTATGCGAAGAGACTCGGCGTGGACCCGTCAATACTGGAATCTACACTCAAGGTTAACGAGACGCAACCCGACAACGTGGTCTCACAAGCAGAGAAGATGCTCAACCGAGTCGATGGAAAGAAAATTGCGGTCTTAGGCCTAGCCTTCAATCCAAACACCGACGATATCCGCGAATCACGGGCCATCCCGGTGATCAGGAAACTCGTCAGCAAGGGAGCCATGGTCGGAGCCTACGACCCTATGGCAATGGACGGGGCGAAGAGGGAGCTGGGTCCGATCATAACCTATTCCACGAACGCCAAGGCATGTGTGAAAGGTACCGACCTTGTGATCATCATGACCGCTTGGCCAGAATTCATGGACCTCAGCAATGACGAGCTTACAAGACTGATGGGAGGCAGGGTGCGGATATTGGATGCTAGACGAATTTATGATCCTGCAAGATTCCCGAACGCCGAGTTTACGGCCATCGGACTGGGAAATCCACACGATTAGCTCCCTCTGACTCCTACAAAGTGCTAGATCTTCTAGATATAACGGGATGCGTCAACGCTCGAGCACGAGCCGGCGTAGATTCTGGCTGCTGAATATTTCTGAGCTCGTCTACAATAGGGGGCCGAGGGTAACTTTGAAGTCTTCAAGCGCTCCAGATTCCGCCAAGATTTTCACTCTCATGTAGCTTGGTTTGAAATATGAGATGTCCAAGTCTACAATCCATCGAGAATTCTCTCTTCTTGCCGAGATGGGAAATGCAAAGGAGTAGTATTTCCTCACGAGATCTAGCGCAAGCTGCGTCGCCTGCTCAACCGTCTGAACCTGGGCCATGTGAAATCCGTGGGAGTACATTCTGACATCCTGCCTGATAAGAATACCTCGGGCGATCAATGAGGCTCCCTACTTGCCGTAGTCCCTTCTCTGATACGGTCAGCAACGGAGAGGCTTACACCGAAGATAATTCTTAGTATGCCGTTACCAGCCTATGGACCATGTCTGGCATTGAGGTTGTCCGTGAATCCGATCTCAAGAAAGGAGACTCCACCGATGGCATCGTTCGGAGGAGAGCCTTCGACTCCGAGAACACCATAGTTTCCCAGTCACGAGTTGCTGCGGGGGTCGTCTCAGGATGGCATCATCATGGGGCCCGCCACCTCTTCGGCTTCGTAGTCAACGGACAACTGCGGCTTGAGTCTGCGACGAACAGTACCCGGGGGGTCGATTTGAACAGTGGAGACTTCTTCCATATTCCCGCCGGGCTAGTCCACAGGGATCTGAACCCGGACAAGACCCATGACCTAGTTGTTGTCAACGTTCTCGTCGGTCAGGGACCTTCGGTGGTGAATGTGAGAGGTCCCTCGGACGGTGAAATAATCTGATCCAGTTCCGACCGAGCCCGTCCGACCTACCGAGGCTGAAAGAGCCATTTGGAAAGCTCATTCCGGGCGAGCCGAGTAAGACCATGCCCGAGCTGAAGATTCTAATCGGGAGGGATCATCCGAGCAGAGTTACGGCGGTTGGAGACGTTGTTTCTCGCGAAACCCTAGCGGCAGGCATCCCGGTTGACCTCAGGATAATAGACCACATATCGATGCGTAAGCCAGCAACTTCGTTCAACGTGAAGGCTAGAAAGAGTTACCATGCAAGAAACTCCCCTGGAGTTATCACGCAAGAAGCATGGGATATAATAAAGCGAGCGATGAAGGAACAAGATGTTCTGATTCTTATCGACGGAGAAGAGGACCTTCTTACTCTTCCGTGCATTGTTGAATCTCCCCCGGGGGCCGTCGTACTTTATGGCCAACCAAGTCAAGGTCTGGTCGTGGTTAATGCAACCCCAGCCGTCAAAAAGGAGACACGACTAATCCTCGGACGAATGATCAGAGAGGAGACAAACCACATCTAGGGGTGCCGGCGTGGCCGAGTCTCGAAGCAGTGGGCCCTCCTAGTTTGTCAGTGACGGAGAGTTCTAGGAAGTACTCGGGTGCCACCGGTAACAAGTCTCAGCGATGTGATAGCAAGGTCCTGACCAGTCTCTGGCCCCAAGACTTTCGGGTTGACCGCAGGGCCCGGTCTATTATGCCAAGCGCCTCCGGTTTGAGGCGATCTTGACCCAACAAGTTGTCTGCAGGTTCTGTCTCCAATAGCCTCTGAATGGCCAGCCCGGTTACGAATTTTCCATGCGACCATTTCTGGAGGGACGGCTGATATGCCTGCA
>VBBG01000135.1 GCA_005882905.1 Candidatus Bathyarchaeota archaeon
ATGAGGAAAGCCCGAGCATTGTGAGGATTGGACCAGCAATGACGAAGATTATTCCTATGAAGAAAACTTCGCTCCTCAACCATCTCTACGTCCAGTGCGAGCTAATCTATGCTGGGACCGAAGCTTTCTAATTCTGTGTAACTTGTCATTAGTCGCTTCAGGACGCTACATTTCAGATGACGTTGGCTGTCGTCTGAGAGATTCGTCGACGAGTCTCAGTTTGTGAAAGCTCGTTTATCTACCGTAACGTTGAGTTCCTTTAGATAAGACGGGGACTCGGCGGTTGCCCCTGTCAGGGTGAATACTGCGTCGGCATGGAGCTTGAACCGGGCCTTCTTGCTCTCACCAATGAAGCTGGTTCGCACTTCGCCCAGTCTAGAACTGTCCGCCGCTTCGGCCTTGAGTTTGAGGTTCTTGTCCCTCCGCAAGAACCATGCGAGCAGACTATCACTCAGCAGCTTGGGAGTCGCGTTGAAAGGTATCCCCTTATGCTTCTGATTGAACTCCAAAGTGAGTGCTTTCCGAGATTCTTTAGCCACTGATTCGACATAGTCGAGTATTCTCTGAGTATCCTCCCTTCCCGTTAGTTGGTCAGTCATTGAAGAATAGCCCTCGACGCTAGCCTTGCGGAATTCTCTTCTGAAGCATTTACGATGCCTACCATCTGCTCCGACCGCGCTGTCTTCCCCGGTTATCATAACGCCTCCGCTGATACCTCTCACCTCCACCACCCATCGGCCGCGGGGGCAGATTGACAGTGGGAATCTTGAAACCTGGAATACTAGGCTCTTGGATCTCGTCGAGAGTCGCTGATGTCATTCTCCGGATCCCTTCGAACACGTCCCAATCATCCCTTGTGAGAAAGGATATGGCAATTCCTCTCTTCCCAGCCCGAGCAGTCCTTCCAATGCGGTGGAAATACATCAAGGGGTCCTCCGGCATATCATAATTGATCACATGGCTGACCTTTGGAATGTCAAGCCCACGTGCCGCCACATCCGTCGCGATCAGCAGACCAGTCTTGCCAGTCCTGAAGGATTGTATCGCCATGTCCCGCTGCCGTTGAGATAGGTCGCCGTGTATAGCCATCGCATCGTAACGGTTTGCCTCAAGGGCCCTTGACAATCGATCCGCACGGATCTTGGTAGCACAGAAGACGAGGCCTCTGCTCACGAGGTGCTTCTCCAATAGAATGCATAGTGTTGGGAACTTCTCCTCTTCTCTGAGCTGCATTATCTTCTGGTCAACGGTTTCGACCGACGACTCTTCGCTGTCAATGAATACTCGCAACGGGTTCCGAAGGTACCGCTGACTCAGCCAAACTATCTGCTCTGGCATAGTAGCCGAAAACAAAGCCGTCTGGTGGTTTCGGGGAACATAATTGAGAATTCGAGTAATATCATCAATGAATCCCATATCGAGCATCCTATCCGCCTCGTCCAGAACCACGAACCTCACCTTGTCCAGACTTGCAGTCCTCCTTTCGAGGTGATCAGTCAACCTCCCTGGTGTGGCTACAATTATCTTGGTCCTCGGGTCTTCCAATCGGTCCATCTGAACCCCAATGCTCTGGCCACCATACACAGGGACGGTTCGAACCCTCAGATGTCTAGCCAGCTTCTCGAATTCTCCAGCCACCTGTACGGCGAGCTCTCGAGTAGGAACCAGGACTAGCCCCTGTACTCCCCTCTGTTCCTGGTCAATACTCTGGAGCATAGGAACAGCAAATGCAAGGGTCTTGCCGCTGCCAGTGTGGGCTTGCCCGATCAGGTCTCTGCCTTGCAGTATAGGTGCTATGGCTTCGGCTTGGATTGGGAATAGCTCATCAAAACCTAGGTCCTTGATCCCTTGCAGGAGCCGGGGATCTAGATCGAAGGCTTCGAAATCGCCTGCTGTGCCCATCCTTGTCTTGAATGTTCATGAATACGGCGTTGGATAAAGATGTTCGAGTAAGAACCGATGTTGAGGGTTCCCGGTATCAGCAATACTGTTCTCATATGCGGCATCTATTTATGGCGCTGCTCAGAAATGCCATGATTAGAAAATTAGACCTTGGGGGTTAGGCTTATGCAGAACCCATGCAGACCACATCCTAGTGGACTCACTGAATGGTGAAGGTCTCTAAAGACAGAATCGTCCTCGTACTCGTCTTCGCCCTCGTTTTTCTAGCATTCCAGGCATCTCTCTCCGACACGGTTCATGCACAGTCAAATTTCTATGTCGCCTCTCTGAACCAGGACATTGACCCTGGTGCTGAAGACTTCGTCGTGTCATCGATCAATGATGCCACCTCTGCTGGAATACACAGCTTCATTCTGATCCTGAATACGAATGGAGGTTCTGGATCCAACATGGAAAACATCATTAGCGCGATCTCCAATTATGAGGGTGCCGGGAACACGTTCTACACTCTCGTGGCGCCGGCAAGCGCTCACGCCTTCAGTGCAGGTGCCTACATCGCTGAGGCCTCAAACAATATCACGATGATCCCTGGCACACTAATCGGTTCCGCGACACCCATCGTCTCAGGAATTCCGACTGGCGAAGAAAACACTACCTTGACCAAGGATATCAACGCGTTTACAACTTACATGGTCGCGCTCACAAAGCACAACGGGCGCAACTGGAACGCTACGGCACTGATGGTTACGAAGGGAGTATCTTACGAGTGCGGGACCGTTACTTCTTGCACTGCCTTGAAGCAGGGCGTCATAGATACGGTCCTCCCTGCCAACAATACACAGCAAGCTCTGGCGATGATGCGTGCTGGCGATGCCACGATCCACACTCCTGGGACGAGATCGATCTTTCTCTCGATCATCAGCGATCCGAACCTAGACAGTGTCCTCTTCCTCGCTGGAGTATTCGCCATACTGGCTGACCTTTACCACCCAACGCTCATCTTCACTGTAATTGGAGGGGCACTGGTTGCTTTGGCGCTGCTGGGACTGGGAGTCTTTGGAGCCCCGCTGGTTTCCATAATCCTGATGATGATAGGAGCGATCTTCATCTTCCTGGAGCTGAAGATACACCACGGCGTCGCAGCAATTGCTGGCGTGATAATCTTCATAGTAGGCTTCCTGTTAATCTTCAGCCTTCCATCCTCAGCTCCAGCGCCTCCCGGCGCCCCCTCGGGCACGTTCTTTCAGGCGACTGTTCTAACATATACAGTTCTTGGATTGGTTGGCGGTGGAGGCGTCCTGGGAAGCATTTACCTGTATAGGGTTCGAGAGGCGATGATGCACCGCCCTCCCTCGCAGAATCCCAAGGCTATAATAGGAAAGCAGGGCCGCTTGACTAGCGATTTGTCGGCCGGAGCAACCGCCACAGCAAACATAGGATCCGAGGACTACACTGTCACGGGAGCAGAAGACTTGCCTAGAGGCTCGCAGGTTAGAGTCAAGGACGTCCAAGGACTCAGGCTTGTGGTGG
>VBBG01000136.1 GCA_005882905.1 Candidatus Bathyarchaeota archaeon
CTTCGCGAACGGAGAGCATGAATTTTGCGATAGCTGATGAGCCCCCGCCCTTACTCTTCCCAAGTAGGCGGGTATATTACAATTTATACACCATCCACCTTGGCGGCCGAGAACTCCTACGACTCTGCTAGACTGGTTTGACAGGTCCGCCTCGTCTGTATACTCTGAAGGGCTGATCAAGGATCGCATATCCGTGGAAGTCTAACAGCGTCTCCAACTTCTTGGCGTCGGTCAACTTCGCAACATTGTATCCGCACAGGATTGTCATATTCTCTTTCACCCTGCGCCCGATGTTCTGCTCCAGTTCCATCAACCCCTTGGCAAATCCGTTCTGCAACAACCAAGAGTAGTCTTCCACCGCAATTCTTGTAGGAAGATTGGTCTCGTTAGATGCGTGCACCTCGGCCATCCAACTCCTAATCTTCCTAATCGCTTCCGGCCTCTCTAGACCTGAAACATCTTTTTGCAACAGATTGTTCACGGACTCGAACGTTGAAGGTTTCGCGGAGAACAGCCCCTTCGGAGCTTTGCCGGTTGCCCTAGAGTCAAAGAATTCTGATAAGACAGTGTCGAGAGAGCTTTCCTCTTCCCAGAGGAGTATTCCATGATCGTTTTTCGGCATGTGTCGTACGCCCGATTCGAGCATCTCCGCTTCATGAATCTCGCTCAGCATATGGTTGATTCTCTCCGCTTTTGATGTGAGAGGGGAAAAGTTGAGGACGTCTAGCGTCTTTGTCGCGAGTCTGTCTCTCAGACTATCGGCTTTGTCCAGCTTGGTTGTCCTGCGGCCACTCCTTCCGTCCTTGTCTATTACCAGAGCGTCTCCTTCGATCCTCACAGTAAGATCTTCATCAACACGGAATGGAAACGTGCTGTCTTCGACCAGATCCTTGGCCAGGTATATCGTGTGTCGAGGGCCGACCCGGTGTATCTTTGCCTCTGCACGTGTTACCATCTCCTATCAACTATGCACAGGCGGTCGAAGACTCATCGCGTTCTCAACCGTCGTAGTATGATAGCTGGGGTCGTTCTTTTATATTCTCCCAAGACGAGCCCACACGGGGAATTGTCCTCGAGCGTTTGCTGATTGGCGCAGAGACTCGCCGAACGAAGACCCGTGAAGAAAAGGCATGCAGCTGCCCACGGGAGTAAACGGGTTTCTCGGCCCGCGGAGTCGACCCAGCGAAAAAGCGAGGAGGTTCCTGTCAGTGAGCAGACCAGTGACGAGTCATTCCCGATAGTGGGGATCGGCGCTTCTGCCGGCGGGCTCGAAGCCTTCACCCAGCTGCTCCGAGAACTCCCCTCAGACGTTAACATGGCACTGGTGCTGGTACAGCACCTGGACCCTACCTACAAGAGCATGTTGACCGAGCTTCTCTCCCGGACAACCAACCTGACGGTGCTGGAGGTTACTGACGGGGTCAGAGTGAAGCCGAGGCATGTCTACGTTATTCCGCCGAACACAGCCATGACCATCTCCGAACGTGTTCTGCACCTCACAGCTCGGATCGAGGTTGAGGGTAAGCATATGCCCATCGACCATTTTCTGCAATCCCTCGCCAAGGACCAGAAGAGCCGAGCGATCGGCGTCATACTCTCTGGAACCTCCATGGATGGTATTCAAGGGCTCAGAGCCATCAAAGATGAGGGAGGGATCACGATTGCTCAAGACGAGCAGTCGGCAAAATACTATGACCTTCCCCGGAGCGCGGTCGCGGCGGGCTGCGTCGATCTAGTCCTCCGGCCAGAGGACATCGCGCAAGAGCTGGTCAAGCTGAGCCGGCATCCCTACGTGCCCTATCTGGAGACTGAAGGGGCGGAGAATCTGCTGCCGCAGAGCGACCTCGAAAAGATCTTCGGTCTGCTGAGAAAGGCGACCAAGGTCGATTTTGCAGACTACAAACACGCGACCATAAAGAGACGAATCCTGAGACGAATGCTGATCCTCAAGACGGAGAAGATGGAAGACTACCTGAAATATCTGCAGACAAACCCGGGCGAACTCAGTTCCCTGTTCCAGGACATCCTGATCAACGTGACCGGGTTCTTCCGTGAGCCTGAAACCTTCGAAGCGTTGAAGCATGAGATATTTCCCAGCATTCTCAAGAACCGGTCGGCTGATGATGCCATCAGAGTATGGGTTCCAGGCTGCTCGACCGGTGAAGAGGTTTACTCGCTAGCCATCTGTCTGGTGGAGTATCTTGACCGCTCCCGGGTCCACCCGTCGATCCAGATATTTGCCACCGATGTTAACGAGGCCGTGTTAGAGAAGGCTCGTCAGGGCGTTTACGCCGCATCAGCCTCGATATCGGCCGAACGCCTGCAACGCTTTTTCGTCCCGACAAATGGCTCAATCCAGGTAAGCAAGCCAATTCGGAGGATGTGCGTCTTCGCCAAACAGGACGTGACAGCGGACCCGCCATTCTCGAAGCTTGACCTCATCGTCTGCCGGAACCTGCTGATCTATCTCGGGTCCTCACTGCAAAGGAAGCTCCTCCCAATATTTCACTACTCCCTCAAACCTACAGGCTTCCTAGTCTTGGGAGACTTCGAGACCGTAGGCGAATTCGACAACATCTTCAAATTGGCTAACAAAAGCTTGAGGATCTATTCCAAGAAACCAGTAGCCACCCGCACTCCCCTCGACTTCTCATCAAGGTACATTGCTGCACGTGATGAGCAGGTTGACAAGCCTGGGGCCAGCAGGCAGGCTGAGAGTCGGGCTCCGGAACAGGAAATTTTCAAGGAAGCGGACCGGATCCTGCTGACAAGGTATTCGCCAGCTAGCGCAATCGTGAACGGTGACCTGGAGATCGTCCAGTTTCGAGGACGCACAGGCGCCTTTCTCGAGCCCGCTCCAGGAAAGGCCAGTCTCAACATTTTGAAGATGGCTCGACAGGGATTGATGACTGATCTCAGGCTTGCTCTAGACAAGGCAAAGAAGAGCGGCGAGACTGTTAGGAGAGATGCCATCGAGATCAGATCCGATGGGAAGTATCTGGATGTGAACCTAGAGGTGGTGCCTCTGAAGACCCATACAGGCTATCCCTGTTTTCTAGTGGCGTTCGAGGAAGCCTTGCCAAACCCTGCTCCCTCAGTATCGCGGGGGAGAGTCCGAGGAGAGAAGAGTGGAAAGGAGCGGAGGACTGAGGATCTCAAGATCGTCCGGCTCCAGCAGGAACTCTCTGCCACCAAGGACTACCTCCAATCGATCATTGAGGATAAAGAGGCGGCGAATGAGGAGCTAAAGGCTGCTAACGAGGAGATACAGTCTAGCAACGAGGAGTTGCAGAGCACCAACGAGGAGCTTGAAACGGCCAAGGAGGAGCTGCAGTCAACCAATGAAGAGCTGACTACAGTTAACGAGGAGCTTCAAAACAGAAACCTAGAACTAACACAGGCCCACAATGACATGACAAATCTCAACGCTGGCGCGAACGTGCCAATCCTCATGATGGGAAGCGACCTGCGACTACGCAGTTGGGGCCCGCTTTCAGAGAAACTC
>VBBG01000137.1 GCA_005882905.1 Candidatus Bathyarchaeota archaeon
TTTCGCCACCTCTGTAGTACTGTTCTATTTCTCGAGTCGTTTCCTCCGCGGCTTTGTCAAGTATGCGATCCGGCACAAGTCGTTCAGAGAAAAAATGGAGCGAATGGAGCGAGAGGTCGTCGAGAAGGATCTGAAACGTGAAGGTGCAGACCCGAGGCTCCCGGTGGTCCCGTTCTCAGTCCCCAATTCGCTACCAGTTCTCTCGATCACCCTTACCGAAGGGTTCGAGGCGAGCCTCGTACTCGCGGCCGCGGGAGCATACAATTTCCAATGGACACTGATCGGAGCCGGGGTCAGCCTGCTCGTGCTCATTATTGTGTCCGCTGTATCCTATGATTATCTGATGCGGGTCCCGCGATGGCTACTCGACATCATAGCTGGGTTCGTGCTTCTTTCGTTCGGTCTGATCTTCTTCGCAAGTGGGCTGCTGTCTTTGATCACGGGCTCCGCTTAGGCGAGCCGACGACCTGTTCTTCTGTAATATTCAGGACCGGTTCGCGATGCTCTCGATACTATCGCTTCTTTCCGTAGACGGCGCAGACGATTCCAGCGGTCAATGGGACAGACCTCGCATTGGCCAGTCCCTCCCGGTTCAAGAGGCTCGCTATTTGTTCCCCTGTTCGAGCACGCAATATAGACCTTCCCAGATAGGATAGCGTTCGTCCCCAATCCTCTGAAACCATTCGGCCGAACAATGGGAACAGACCGAGCAGATAGTCATAGTAGAAGACTTGAAAGAGGCGATTCGGCGGACGCGCAAAATCCAGCGATATCACTATACCACCCGGTCCTGTAGTCCTCGACATTTCTCCGAAAGTCTTCGGAGCATCAGAAACATTTCGGAGTGCGAGACTGATCGACGCGGAGCCAAAAGACCCGTCGCGAAAGGGAAGATTCTCAGCCCTTGCCAAGACCCAGTCTACCTTCTGTCCCAACCCCTTGGAATTGAGCCTCCACCTGGCAGTCTTTAGCATCGAGAGAGTAAGGTCGACGCCGACAACGTATCCGTATCCGGAGAGTGTCCGGGCGAAGTCAGCTGCCAGCAGTCCCGTCCCAGTAGCCACGTCAAGCACCCGGCCTCCGCTTGATGGTCTGGCGCGTCCTACAACGTAGCCCCGCCATCGCCGGTCTTGCGCGAACGAGAGCAGGCCCAGAAGAATGTCATATTCCAGCGGGACCCTTGAGAAGAGGCTCCGGACATACCGGGCCTTTGCGTCAAACACGGGCTAGGACGTGGAAGTCTTTGGCGTACTTGGACCAGCCTTCGCGAGGCTGTAGCCTACAGCGGCTATTCCAGCTATGACCAGCATCACCGCGAACGCCAATGGTAAGAGTGGCCCGGCTGTTGCTCCAATGTACCAGAGAATTCCGAGACCAGAGATGAGTGCGCCCCAGCCGACAATCATGATCTTGGGAGGTGCGTATGCATCGGCGGGCGGGATGACAAAGGCTTCGACAACAAGCCATGCTCCAAAAACGGCGAAGATGAGAGGGAAGACCGTGAAAAGGTTGATTCCGGCGAAGTTGAAGAATGAGACGAGGATCAGTCCTCCGAAGATTATCAGGAAGACGCCGGCGTTGAGAGGTGCCCAAGGAAGACGATTCATTGCAGACTCGATAAATCTCGGACCTTCCCTGTTTATAGTCCTATTGCAATCGGATGGTTGGCGTTAGCGAAGACCTGAGTCAGACGTGCTTGTAGATGTTTGACTGTTGGAAGTTTCCAGTGTTCATGTCCTGCTCGATCTCTCGGAGCATGAGTATCCTCTTGTAGGTTGGCGGGTGGGTCATGAAGAGCTCGGCCGCCTTCCTCCAGTTCGACTTCGCGTCAGTCTCCATAGCCAACTCCAGCTCTCGTTCGCTCAGGACACCGTCATGGTCAAGGTCATACTTCGACTTTTGATCAATTATCCGGGCTACATCCTGCTTCGCCTGGGCAGGATCTTCGATGAAGAAGGCGCGGGCGCCATGGGGCTCGCCGGGGGCGATAGACAGCCCGTAGGCGATCTTGGTCAGCGCGCTCTCAAGCTCTCTGGGTCTCTGGGTGAGAAATGCGGAGTAGGCGTCCGCGTAGCTCTCGCGGAGACGCGTCAGCCTCAGAGCAAGAAGAGTCGTTAGGATGTAGACAAGATAGGCAACAACTGCAATGATGATCAAGACCCCTGCATTGTTGTTCTTGCCGGAACCCCGGCGGCTGTAACCGCTAGCGTATCCTCCCCAGAGAACAGCCCGGGCGATCAGATATGCAACAAGGGGGATCGCGGAGATCATAGTGACCACGATAAAATCGCGATGCTTCACATGGCCCAGCTCGTGGCCGATAACGCCTTCGATCTCATCCTCATTCAGACGTTGTAGCAGTCCCTGATGAACTGCCAGGGTCGCGCCCTTGCTAGTGCGACCGAAGACGAACGCGTTGGGCGTAGGATCAGGCGAGATTGCGATCCGAGGCGTCGGAATATTCGACTGTGACGCTAGCTGGGCGACCTTGGATTCCAGCCACCTGTTCTCGCCGGGCTCCAAATAGTGGAGCCGGCTGGTAGCTCTAACAATGACGGGTCCGACCGCGTACTGGAACAGGATCATGAAAACGGAGCCTACGATGGCGAGAATCAGCCCCTGAAACGGGTCCAAAAAGAAGAAGGAGACAACGAAGATCAGCCCGAGGAATATGATGAAGACCAGGATGATAGTGAAGCTCATCGTCCGCTTCAAAGCGCCTAGTCCCGCCATGAATCATTCCTGATCCTAGAGAACTTAATTCGGCCCTTCTTTAATTCTATCCTAGAACGAGAGAGGGAGTCATGTCCCGGATCGTCTCGGATATCGAATGCCCGAACTGTGGAGCCCCGCTCAAGCTCTCCCCCGGAGAGCTGGTAGCTACCTGCAGATACTGCGGTTACACCTCGGTCGTCGGAGCCAATACTCCATTCCAGCTGGAACACAGCCTAATAGTCAACGAGCTTGATAGCACTAGAATAGCCCAGTACCTCCAAGATTGGATGAGGTCCGGGTTCATGAAGCCTGGAGACCTGGCTAAGAAGAGCCGAATCACGATAGTAGAACTCAGATACCTCCCCTTCTGGCTGGTGCCCCTGACCGCCACCAGCACCTACGAGGGAGTACTGGAGAGAATCTCGCCGCCTACCCAGAGAAGGGGCGCGATCGAGAATAACTACGACTGGCTGGTGCTGGGAAGAAAAGCAGCAGAGTTCCCGACAAGAGACTACAAAGTTCCTTCCGAAGGCAAGATACCGTTCGACTTTACAAAGATAGAGTCTAAGTCCAATTTTTTGAACAGCGAATTGGACAGCTCCGAGGCGATCGCCCATGCAAAGGACGAGGTTGAAGAGAACCAACGATTCCTCCTCAAACAGGAAGTAGACCAAGTAACAAGGTTCGACACGACCTTCAATGTGGAGAAGCCCACCTACCTACACGCGCCGTTATGGTTCGTCCAGTACGAGTACAAGGGGAAGAGCTACAATGCAATCATAGATGGCAGCAGCGGAACTGTGATCCGAGCCGACATTCCGCAGACAGACTTCAAAATGATCTAAAGACCCGGGCTTCGAAGCTGGAAAACGCGCAAAAGACCTACGAATCCGATAGTTTTCTCGAACAGCTAGGTTTGTACCAGCAAAGCAATGCCCAGGCCCGATTTCTCCTAACTGCGGAGAAAAGTAGTATCAGTCACGAGATTAGTTCACGTACTTCGCACCATCCAAAACCCAAATTAGCCGGAGCACATGTTAAGTTTCATCTAAAATGGAGCTTTTTAGACACTGTCCAGAATGTGGACGCAGATTTCACAGCTTGCTTGTGGGCAAGCAACTGGCTCATCTAGAGAAAAGAGAAGTTCAAACTCCACCGCGGCCGCTGGGCTACCGGGGCCCAGCATCTCCACCTGGATATATTCACGCCCTCGAAGAGGGCGTAATAGTCACCTTTGACATTGAGGAATTCCAGTACGAATACAAGTGCAAACATTGTGGCCATGAATGGTCTGAGAAGCACACCGAAAAACACATTGAAAGACCCCACAACGGTTGACTAAACCAAAGTCCACACGACTTGCACACTCATCCGTCATTGGTTTGGAGAATCTATTCTGGTAGGCTCTATGCTTAATAGAAGCACAGCGCTTTTGAATAGGGCTTGAAATTTTTTCCAGGGACATGATGGTGATGTACAATGACTCGCCTCAATCGTATCTGGTTCACTCTTCTTGTCCTAGCGGGGATTCTGGTGCTGTCAAGCTTGCAGGCTGGTGGGTCCAGTAGAACCATCGTCGGTTCACAGCAGCCTCCTCTTGGCTCAGGCTCCTTGCAAATACGCCAGCCCACGGGCGCGCTAGCGACCCCACTTGGCAACTATTTCGACCATCTTGTCGTTATCATGATGGAGAATCAGGGTATCAATGATATCTGCGGTAGCAATCCTCCGCCGTGTAACGGGTCCAACACTCCCTACATGTCCAGCTTGGCGAATAGCTACGGCATCTCACAACAATACCTCTCCCTGGTGATCACCAGTTGGCCCAATTACTATGGTATCCTCGGAGCCTTCGTCCCGTCCGGCTGTTCTACGACAAACCCTGGACCGTGCTACCCACCCGCAGCGTCGCTGACAAACCCGAACCTCATTGACCGTTTTGATGCGGCCGGTCTAACATGGAAGGGCTACATGGAAAGCCAGGGTGTCGCGGCAGGCTGCGTGACAGGGGGCAGTGAGCCGTATACCCACGAGCATAACGGGTTCGTCGCGTTCCAGGACATCACCAACAACACGAGCCGTTGCTCTAAGATCGTGCTGGCGAATCCGAGCAGCTGTGGGAGCGTGACGGACTGCGCTCTCATCAACGATCTCAACTCGTCCTCTCCGCCGAGCTTCATGTGGCTTACGCCCAACGACTGCAACGATATGCGGGCCTGGAGCGGGTGCAGTAACGGCTGCACGCGGGGAGGAAGCAGCACGTGCATAAGGAAAGGCGATAACTATCTCAACAGCTTGGTCCCTAATATTCTCAACAGCAATACCTTCGCAACGACACGAGCCGCACTCTTCATAACTTTCGACGAAGGAAATGGCTACTGTCCCTTGAACGATAGCTCTGAAGACTGTCTCTATGCGGTCTGGGCCGGACCTGTAGCGAAGACCGGTTTCAGCTCAGCGCAGCTCTACAACCAGTACTCCCTCACCAAGACAATAGAAATGAACTGGAATCTCACGAGCCTCACATCCAACGACGCCTCAGCAACCCCGATGACAGAGTTCCTCAGACCGTCCCCGAACTTCACAATCTCCGCAACTACACCCAGCCCTATCAGCGTCGGCCAAACCGCAAATTCTACGATAACGGTTACCTCGGTCAACGGGTTCACAGGCCTAGTCAACCTATCCACGAATAGCACGTCGTGCAATATTTCTCCGACAAGCGTGACGGGTTCTGGAAATTCCACGCTGTCGTGCAACTTTGCCTCCGAGGGAGTTACTAATGTCGCGGTGACTGGGACGAATGGTTCGTTGTCCCACAGCGCCACTGTCACTTACACCGTTCAAGACTTTACTCTGACCGCCAGTCCAACCAGTATCGAAGTAAATGCAGGTGCAACGTCGAATTCGACCGTTACTGTTACCGCTCTCCAGGGCTTCAATGGATTCGTCAGCCTGGCCACAAACAGCACTGCCTGCACTGTCTTTCCGACAAGTCTTTTCGGATCAGGCAGTTCGGCGCTATCATGCGTCTTCCCATCCGCTTCCACTGTTCAAGTGACGGTTACCGGAACCAGCGATTCACTGTCGCATTCCATTGGGGTGACCTTCATCGTTCAGGACTTCACCGTTGTGGCCAGCCCGACGAACGTTACTGTCAATGCTGGGACACCCGCAAATTCGACTATTCAGATAACCGGTCTCAATGGGTTCGCCGGAGTTGTAACTCTCACCACCAACAGCACCTGGTGTACTCTCACTCCCGGTACCATCACAGGATCTGGCAACGCGAACCTCTCGTGTACCCAGTCTGTAGCTGGAACTTACACGGTGACAATAACGGGAACGAGCGACAGCCTCACCCACACAGCAATGATAGAAATAACAGTCCAGCCGGGAGGATCAGTCGGTGGCATGGTCCTACCGACTGACAAGCTGAGACTACTGTCGCAGATCTTACCGGTCTTGGCCTTGATAGCGACCGTTGCAGCAGCGGGGGTTATCGCGGTAAGGACCCGTGCGAAGCGAGAAAATCAGAACACGCACCTTCACGAACCGAGTCACCAAGCTTCTCTCTCGAAATATCTCCCGCAGCCTTCGTGAAGGCCCTGCCTCACGTAATCGTCAAAAGGCTTGGACGAGTGGCACCTCGCGGAGAAAGCTTTGAAGCTAGCGCTAAGGGGACGATCCGTAGAAGTCTGATAGTAAGTGTCACGAAATTGATCGGTTCCATAGATGTTAACTGCGAATAAACTTGCTTCAGGACGATTCAAAGGAGTGCCGCTAGGGAGCAGACAAGAGCCTTTCCCTTAGGACAAACTCTGTGGAGGTTACAGCCAGAGTGTTTCGGTTCCCTCGCTGGTCGCAGAGTGAACGTTCGCGTGGCTACGGAAGAATCCTCCCAACCGAACAGCTTGTTTGTCTCTGGGGAGGATCGGAAGCGGCTATTTGGCCCCTTCGACGAATCGGGGATGGATCTTCTTGCAGACATCTCGCAGTGTGGAGCCCGCGGGGAGGATGAGCGGCTTCTCGAAGTCAGCCTCTCCATCAGGACGCTTCAGATAGATCCGCATGAAGTTCAGAGTCTCCCAGATCCGGTCCGCGAGCACATCCATGTTGAGACCCTTCTCCGCGGAGATGGGCACGAAATCGGTACCCACCTGCTTTTTCACGACGGCGAGATACTGTTCGTTGACGAGGTCTACCTTGTTGAGGACGACGAGCGCGGGCACGTATCTCCTGTTCCCAGTTAATACATCGATCAACTGGTCGTCGTTGACGTCCTCACGAACCAGAATACTCCCGTTGCTAACGCCATAGGCGTCGGCGATTCCCTTGACGGTTGCAAGGGAGAGCTTGGAGAGTTTGAGGCTGGTCGTGACGGCGAGCCCACCCTTGTTCGACCTTGTGATCACCACATCTGGCGGCTTCTGATTCACACGTATCCCCATCTCATTCAGCTCGTGCTTCAAGACCTCTATCTGACCCGGCTGAAAAACGTCGAGAACCAGCATGACAAGATCCGCGTTCCGAGCCACTGAGAGAACCCTCCTCCCCCGACCCCGCCCAGATGAGGCCCCGCTGATTATCCCAGGCAGGTCTAGAATCTGAATGTCAGCACCGTTGTAACGGAGTATTCCCGGAACAACTGTTAGCGTCGTGAACGCGTATGCTGCCACCTTCGACTTGGCATTCGTGAGTCTGTTCAGAATTGTAGATTTTCCGACGCTTGGCAGACCGATGAGAACAACTGTTGCGTCGCCTCCCTTCCGGATCTCGAAGGCTGGTCCACCGCCCTTGCTGGTGGACGCTTCAAGTTCCGCCCTCAGCCGCGCGAGTTTGGCCTTGAGGAGACCGATATGATGCTCAGTATGCTTGTGGATCTGGGTCTTCTTCATCTCTTCCTCGATCTGCTTAATCTTCTCAGGAAGACCCATCCCATCACTCCAGTTGTATCATCGAGAGGCTTGGGACATTGTGAACCTTACGTTCCGAACAGCTGGCTCGTCAAGGCTGGAATATCCCTAAACTCGTATTGACAACCGAATGGTCATCCGCGAGCACTCTCTTTATACCCGTGACAGGAAATCATGCGATAACCCTGGCATCTGGTGAGTCATTGAATATCGACCTGATTAGGAAAGAGATCCCAGTGACTTCTCGACGCGCATATTTCGACAATGCCGGGACTGGCCCTCCCTCCATTCGCGTCCTCGACTCTATTCACGAATACATGACCGACTGGCGTGACTACGGTGAGAACT
>VBBG01000138.1 GCA_005882905.1 Candidatus Bathyarchaeota archaeon
AGCCGACACGGGTCTCGGACCCGGCAACCTCGACCCTTCCCGATCTTTCATAGAACTCTGCGAGCTTTGACGCGAGATAGGCCGGATATCCTTCTTCTCCGGGCATCTCTTCGAGTCGTCCGGATATCTCTCGCATGGCCTCGGCCCAACGGCTTGTCGAGTCAGCCATCAACGCCACATCGTAGCCCATGTCGCGGAAGTACTCTGCTATCGTGATTCCAGTATAGACGCTCGCCTCTCTCGCAGCGATGGGCATGTTGGAAGTGTTGGCGATGAGGACTGTCCGATTCATTATCGGCTCGTTGCTTCTCGGATCGACCAGCTGGGGAAACGTCTCCAAGACCTCCGCCATCTCGTTCCCTCTCTCGCCGCATCCCACATAGACGATGACTGAGGCGTCCGCCCATTTCGCGAGCTGTTGCTGCGCCATTGTCTTGCCGGTGCCGAAGGCGCCGGGGATGGTTGCCGTGCCCCCTTTGGCTATGGGGAAGAAGAAGTCGATTATTCTCTGCCCGGTCAGGAGCGGGGTGTTGCTTGGAAGTTTTCGTCTGAAGCTTCTAGCGGTCCGCACAGGCCACGTGTTCAGCATGAACAGTGTGACAGGCCCGTTGGGGGATTCTAGTTCGCCGATCGGCTCGGTGACCGTATAGTCGCCTTCTTTGACGATCGATGATATCTTTCCGGACTGGTTCGGCGGGACCATTATCTTCTGGGTGATGAGGCTGGTCTCTTTGACCTGGCCGATAATGTCTCCTCCAGTCAGGTTCGCGCCGGGCTTGGTGGTGGGGACGAAGTGCCATTTCTTGCTCTTGTCGATGGGGGGGAGGGTTAGGCCACGCCTGACGAAGGGTCCGGTCTTTTCGAAGAGTATCGTGAGTGGTCGTTGGATCCCGTCGTAGATCTGGCCAGTGATTCCCGGCGCTAGCTCAACAGACAGCGGTTTGCCGCTTCGCTCCACTTTCTCTCCGGGTCGTAGGCCCGCGGTCTCCTCGTACACCTGTACCGTGGCCCGGTCTTGTTCTATCTTGATGATCTCTCCGATGAGACCTTGGTCGCCGACTCTGACGACTTCGTACATTTCGGCGCCGAGCATGCTGCTGGCCACTATGACGGGACCGGCTACCCGTTCCACCTTTCCAGGCTTGAAGCTCGACATGGCGCCATCAGTAACAGTGAAGTGAAGAGGCGTCGGCCGAGTTCTGATTAAAACCTTCTCCGTGCCATGGAGAGTTACATTAGCCTCATTATGCCGCT
The DNA here is from genome assembly GCA_005882905.1 of Candidatus Bathyarchaeota archaeon. Lineage (GTDB taxonomy): Archaea > Thermoproteota > Bathyarchaeia > 40CM-2-53-6 > 40CM-2-53-6 > 40CM-2-53-6. The sequence continues at coordinate 1,255 of VBBG01000138.1, forward strand.
GTGGGGCTGAGTGCTCCTCTAACGAGTTCCGGTTGTGATTCTTGGAATTGTTTAGGGGAGTAGCGTCTAAGACAGCGCAGTCTAGCTACAAGCGGCTCATCCAACTATTGGTAATAGGCTCTGATGGTGATCATTGTCCACAGACTACGTATGATGCAGCTAGAGAGGTTGGCGGCCAGATCGCGTCTCACAGTGCGGTGACCGTTACTGGGGGATTGGGTGGTGTAATGGAGGCTGCATGTAGGGGGGCGAAGGAGAAGGGTGGAATGGTCGTCGGGATCATTCCTCACGAGGATATGAGCTACGCGAACCCCTACTGCGACATCATCATTCCTACTGGGTTAGGGTTTGCCCGGAACTTCGTCACCGCCTATTCGGCGGATGCGGCGATAGTTGTTGGGGGTGGCGCGGGCACGTTTATCGAAGCGTGTGTCGCCTATCAGAAAGGGAAGCCGATCGTGGCTTTGACGGGCTCGGGTGGGACCGCGGACAAGATCGCGGACACTTTTCTGGACGATCGAAAAACGATCAAGGTGGTCTCGGCCTCGACTCCGCGGGAGGCCGTGGAACAGGCGATTGATCACGCGTCGAACGGGAAGAAGGGCGTGAAATACTTCCAGAGCGTAGCCCGGATGATCTAGCTCGCTCCGAGCCGACCTGCAGCCTTCAACACCCGTAGTGCGTTGAGTGTTATCATCTCGTTCGGTCCGTTGCGGCCCCAGTCAACCACTTCGACGTTAGAGACTGCGAGCTTGGCCTGCTTCTTCCGTTGCAGACTCCAGTAGTAGCCTTCGGGCCTCCATCTACCATCCTCTCCACGTTTCGACTCGACGAGCTCGATTGCTTCCCTAGTCCGGGGGTCCCCGAGTTTGCCTGCTCGATGAAGTATCGTGAGAGCCTGGAGAATATCATAATGCCAGTACAACGGGTAGTGGAGTTCTGTGAACGAGTGAATCGACCGACGAACCTTCGAATGAAAAGTCTCGGGCTTACGCTCCTCGCCTGTTCTACAAGAACGAAAGATGCGATGCTTCAGGAAGAACTCAGTAGCCTTCTCCGCAGATTCGCGAACAGCAATGTCTCCTGTAGCGTGATAATATTCAACCAGTCCCCAGAGGGTCGATAGGCTCTCATTGAAAGAGGAGTGCCTCGCCTCCTCCCTACGGTCACAATTCCATCCCCCATCCGGCCACTGCCACTTCATCAGCGACTCTGCGAGCCGTCTAACACGAGGGTCTTGAGCGATTCCTAGACGGCTGCAGACAGCGAGCGCGTTTCCTTCTTGAGAGGCGCATCTTCGATACAAGCCGTTGATTCGTGGAACATTTCCAAGGTGAGCCTCGCCGAGTAGCCATTTGAGAACGAGGTCGGTCGCTTTTACTGCCGGTCGAAAACCCTCCCCTACTCCCAGCTCTACTAGTGATACGAGACGCCAGTGGGCTCCCGTCCATTTCTGGTAGGGGTGCACTCCGAAGCCTCCATCCGGCTGCTGATCGTCAAGAAGGGTACGTACTCGGGACCCTTTTGGGATGAGTCGTCTCGTCTTCTCGACTTCGGACGAGTCCGCGCGGTTGTCGGCAAGCTCCGTCAGCGCGAAATAGCGGACGGAGGGATCGTGAGACCGAAGGAGCCATACAACTCCAGGATCATGCCCATCTTTCAGCCTCTCTTCAGAACTAGGCGGACCCTTCAACTCACTATCTTGAATGAGTTCGACTGTTTTATTCCTTAGGAAAACAGGGGGTTTCCATCTAGGCCAAGTCCCCTGAATTCTAGGGAACTGATGGGGTATCGCCTCTTGCCATGTTTGGTGAAAAATCAGTGCTCTCTGGAAAATGACACACGTTAAATATTGAAAAGTAATGCTCAGCGTCCGTGGTCGCAAAGCTGTGTCATTTCACAACCGTCGTTCGTTCCGGATTAGAATCGAATTCATAGGCTAAATGAAAACCCGAGAGCGATGATGTTCAGCAGGATTGTAGGCGATTGAGCAATTACTCGAAGAGTAGCGCGATCCTCGTCGTTCTACTAGTTACGATCATAGAAGATTCCGGGCTAATCGCCTGGCTGGCGTTACTCCACACCTCCATGATCTACATGGGCATTTCCATTGCCGCGCTCGTTCTCTTGGTCGTGCTCCTCATCGAGCATTCGATCATGCAACGCGCAGAGAATCCGGATTTTACCGGCAGGGTCTTCCTCGAAATAATCGGGTTTACGACTCTTGAGGTGATCAACTGGAGCGTCTGGCTGGCTCTGCTTTCGAACACCTCCTCCCTGTTCTCGATGACTTCCCTCCTCGCTTCAGCCTACTTCTTTGTCGGGTTCTACATTGAACACCAGATTACTGAAAATGTGATCACGCGACAGCCGTTTCTCCACTTTAGAAACGCAAGAGGCGTGATCACGGCGGGAGTCATTCTTGAGACTCTTAGCGAAGGTGTTGGGGCACGACTCTGGATATCCTACGGACTAGCAGGCATGGGACTAACAAGCATAATATTTCTCATCATAGGCTCCACGATAGAGCACTCCATTCAATATGTAGTAGGAAGAGTGCCCGTGCAGAGTCAAATTGCGGGACGCGTACCAGCATAGCTAAGCCAGGGATCTAGACCCGTTAAGTTCGAATGTGGTCGTCATAGATTTCCAGATAAGTGCTGGTTGAGGATTTTGCGCTAGCCGAACGCCAGTAAGGTCAGTCAGGCTTGCTGCCGTGGCTCTTCATGTATGTGGCGATGTACCACTGATTGCCGAAAGGGTCTTGCACCGCGCCTGACCGCTCCCCATAGTCCATGTCCTTGACCTCATGGAGACCCTTGCCCCCCGCCTTCAGCGCCTGGACATAAACCGCGTCCACGTTGTGGACAAAGAGGTGGATGCCGATCTTGAGAGGCTTCCAAGGGTCGCTTGCACACCAAACGCGGCCTTTGCGAACGCTGCAAGACGCTCCGGCTCATCGACGATAAAGTAGGGTGTCACAGTCCGAAAGCCGGGCGGAATGTGAGAGGCGGGTTTCGTGGTCTGCATCGTCACTAATCGCGGACGATGCGTGCGCGTTAAGGGTTTCGGCCGATCACATTACGGTCCAACATCGGTCGGGAAACCAATGTCTGAGTTAACATCTTGAGGCATGATTGTGGTGGGGCTGAGTGGCTCCATAGCTAATCTCGGCTGTCTCAACTGTTCGCAACGCCTTTTGAACTGCGGGAACATCAACTTGGGGCAGTCCTTTGGCGTCTCAGATGTCAGACAGTCAGGTAGAGACTTTATCGAAACAATTCAAGTACTTCTCAGAGAAAGTCTATCCTGGTTCCTCCCCGCTTTACCAAGGGCTTTCAGCACGAATCGCAGAAGACCCAGAAATCCTATCCCTCGCCTCAGAGTCGAGGAAGGGAGAGATCGTTCCAAATCTTTTCTTCGCGACCGTTCATTTCCTCCTCCTTCAAGGAACAGAGCATCCCCTCTCGGCCTTCTTCCCAAGCCTCTGTTCTTCTAGCGGAGGCGGCGGTGATCCATATCCGTATTTCCGTTCCTTCTGTTTGGAAAATAAGAACCGCATTAGGTGTCTTGCATCATCAAAGAGGGTCCAGACCAACGAGGTGCAACGTTGTGCCTGCTTACTACCTGCCTTCGAACTAGTAGCTCGAGAATCGCGGGGAGGACCGCTCTCCCTTGTAGACATCGGTGCTAGCGCTGGCCTAAATCTCCTGTGGGATCGATATGGGTATGATTATGGTACCGGTCGAAAGTATGGCAATGTCAACTCTCCTGTCCAGATCTCGTGCACTGTCCGAGGGGACCCAAAACCTCCGATTCCCGAAATCTTTCCCTCGGTCGAATCGCGGCTAGGAATCGATCTCAATCCAATAGAGGTTCGTGATACGGAAGAGATGCTGTGGCTAAAGAGCCTCGTCTGGCCTGAACACACGAAGAGAGCCGAACTGTTGCAACGGGCGATTGAATTGGCCAGGCGGGATCCTCCTCGAGTAATCTCAGGGGACGTTGTTGACGTCTTGCCGGGTGTGTTGTCGGAGTTGCCTAGGCATTCAACGCTCTGCGTCTTTCACAGCCATACCGTTTACCAGTTTCCTCAGGAACTACGGGACCGGCTTTTGTCGCAAATCACAGAGCTTTCAAGAAAGAGAGATCTCTTCGAAGTTTCATTCGAATGGTGGCGTGGGAAAGACCAGCCCTCGCTTGAATTGAGTCGAGTGCGTGACGGCAAAAGACGAGAAGAGCTCCTAGCGTATTGCAGTCCGCATGGAGAATGGTTGCAATGGGTCCAGAGGACTTAGACATGAGCTTATGGAGATAAGGAGGATTTGAACCAGAGCCGGGCTGGGGCAGTGGTGGGGCTGGCCGGATTTGAACCGGCGATTTCGTGGGCTCCCGGCATGGATGAGCTCCCAAGCCACGCGGCCAGTCCAGGCTTCTTAACATAAGCCTTCTAGACCTGGCTAGCCGACAGCCCCTGAAGCCGCTGTCGAACCGGTGTCGCTTTAGCTCTTACTATTCAGCAGAGTCCAGTGGAAGAAGAAGGCAAAGACAAGCCCGTACTGGTTTGGTTATTGCGGTGTCGGTGCAGTTGGATTTTATACCAGCAGATGGGTATGGTAGGAGGCACTGGGACAACAGAAAAGCAAGGAACAAGCCCTTGGAAACAACTGACCAAAAGGTCCTGAGGACATGCCTCGTCTGCAACCGCAAGTTTCTCGGATGGTTCAGCGAGAAATACTGTAGCGCCGACTGCAGAATGGAGGGCAACCGTCTCAAAGCTCGGTTGCGCAAGCGGAAGAGTAGGAAGTCGGGCGAACTTCGTGAGGGAGTCATATCCCAGCAGCTGGTGGAGCTCGGCTTGTCCGAGACTCAGTATCCGATGTACAATCACGAGATTGTTCCGACGATGTATGCGAACTTCACACTGTACCACGCCCGAGATGGCAAGCGTCACGTGAGATCCTACTACGATCTGCTACGGGAGATTGCGAAACTTAACGGTACAAACCTCAGCACAATACTTTCAAACATGCGTCCACGGGACGAGTCAAACTAGCCATCTACCGGTCCAGTTTCCGTAAATCCTCAATCTTCCCGAGGTAAGTTCCGTCGAAGAGGTACGCTTCACCATTTTCAAAATCCACAGCGCCAGATCTAAGCACGGGTCCCATGTACTCCTTGTAGAGGTCTGTCCATCCTTCCGTAAAGGCTCGATTGATCGGCTGTCCTCCCAGATAGTCGTTGAAGCTGGGCATTATGACGCAGTCAGCATCAACAACCTTGACTCCGTACTTTTTCCCGTACTCATCCAACGGGTCGCCCTCGTACCTTACAGACTCATGCTTCAAGACTCCCTCAGCAAGCTTATGGCCACTGCTCTTGGCTCGAACCCAGGCCTGACGGGTGATCCTGAAACCCAGCGGGTCTTTGAAGACGACGACGGGATGGAGATGGCCCATCACCAAGAACTTGCAGCCGAGCAGTGGCGGCGATGGCCAGGCGTGGCCGTGGAAGAGGCCGACGCTGTTCCAGAGAGAGATTCCCTCTGATGTGCTAATCTTAACACTGGAGGGTGTGAGCGGTTCTAGGTTTCCGTCATGGTTTCCAGGGACCACCTGGACATTTGGGATGATCTCGACTAGACCCTCGAAAAATTCGGGCACATACTTCCATTCTTCCAGCTCGACCTTTGCCACGGCATGTTTCACGTCGCCTAGGAGGATGAGCTGTCGGGGATGAACATCGTTGACGATCTTGCGGAGCTTCTCTAGGAGACGAGGTACCTGGGAGGGCACGTGTATCCCCTGGTGCGACAGCGAGACCTCCCAGCCGAGGTGGAGATCAGCAACAACCAGGACCCTCTCAGCATCTCTCTCCAGTAGCAGCGCCGGCTGATCCGCTACCGGTTTCACAATTGTTGTTTCGGACACGGCGTGGCAGATCTCACACGCCTAGCCACAGCGTTTCCCCTTAAAATCAACTCTCCGATGCGCATCTGGAAGACTCATCCGGACTGAAAGAGAACGGGGGGTTTCTGCTCGGCTCTTGCAATTGCTCACGGACGGTGTCTGGTCGAGGAACCAGAGTTAAGCCGGCTAATGTCAGTCGTCTAGCTCGTGGGCCTTCTATGGCGCAGCGAGTAGAAGCCCACTGATACGGCCGCTCCCACTGCGGCTATGACCACTCCGATCTGTATCCACAAACCAGTCGTGGCGGTAAAGCCGGATCCTGCAGGAACGTTGTATGTGAAGTAGTTCCCGTTGTTGTCGTTGGTCGCCTTGTTGTTGTTATTGTCGTACGCTACTATGTAGTATGTTACGTTGCCGCCGTTGTATAGTGGAGGAATGTGAGCGATGGCCCGCTGGCTTGTGGAGTTGTAGGATGCAACTACCGTCGTGTTGACTGCGTTCCAGTTGTCTGTAGAGTAGTGTATGGTCACGTTCTTGACGCCACTACCTGCGGTGACGGTTACGTTTACCGTGACCTGGTCATTTGGTCCGGGCGATGCTGGGGAGATGCTTGGTGTGCTAATGCGCAGTCCGGGGGGGGCGGCAACCGTTGCAATCGCGGGCAGAAATAGCAAGAGTGAGAGAGCAAACGCTATTCTCTTTGAGTATGGTGACAAGGGTTTTCCACTCGTACATGGAGGTCCTGAGACATACCTTTCTTGTAACTCCCATCGGGCAATGCAGGCTCTTCTTTGCACCTACAAAGTCCCTTCTAGGATGGAGAAAAGTGTGCACAAAATTTGGTCAGAATAGTCTGACCTAGTCAGTCAATTAGGTACCATACGACTACCTTTGGAGGGGTCTCACTTTGGCTTGGGGTTCTGCACTTGGACCTGAATGGGT
>VBBG01000171.1 GCA_005882905.1 Candidatus Bathyarchaeota archaeon
GTGTAAACCGCTGTCACGGTTTGTGTAAACCGCTGTCACGGTTTCTCCTCACTCTTCAGATACTTGTATCCGCGGAATTGTGATGGGATGATCTGCGTCTGGGCTTGCAGCTGGTTCTGGTAGAGCTGCGTGTAGGCTCCCTGGCGCTGCAGCAGCCCGCGGTGAGTACCGATCTCTGCGATTCCCCCCTCTTCGAGGACGACTATTCTGTCGGCGTCCATCACTGTCGAGAGTCGGTGACCGATGACGATCGTGGTCCGCTCTCCTGTCATTCGTCCTATGGCTTCTTGAATGAGCGCTTCAGACTTTGAATCAACGTTCGACGTCGCCTCGTCCATTATCAGTATCTTGGGATCTTTGATGAGTGCTCGGGCGATGGAGACTCGCTGTCTCTCGCCAACTGAGAGAGTTACGCCTCGTTCGCCGATCTCCGTAGCATACCCATCGGGGAGAGCAAGTATGAACTCGTGAGCGTTGGCCGCTTTTGCTGCCTGGATGATCTCTTCTTGGCTTGCCCTAGGCTTGCCATAGGCGATGTTGTCACGTACGCTGCCGGAGAACAGGATCGGATCTTGGACAACGAGTCCAATGTTCTTTCTCAAGTAGGACAGTTTCAGCATGTTGATGGGGTAGCCGTCAATTCGGATGGCTCCGGAATCCGGCTCGTAGAAGCGCAACAGTAGGTGGACTATGGTAGATTTTCCGGCACCACTGGGACCGACTATTGCTATCGTCTCACCGGGGTTGATTGTCAAGCTAAAGTTGTCAAGGACGGTCTGGTTGCGCTCGTACTTGAACGAGACTCCGTCGAATTCTATCCGTCCTAGTATCTCGGGTGGGGCAAACGCTCCCGGCACATCGAGGACTTCAGGCTTTGTCTCTGTAATTTCAAAGATTCTGTCCCCTGCCGCGGTGGCTTTTTGGAATTTGAAGTTTGATTTGCTCAACGCTATTAGCGGTGAGAACATCTTGTCGAGTAGTCCGAGAAATGCGACGAGTGCTCCCAGTGTCAAGGCTCCATTCAGCACGTCTGGAACAGCCACGACGATAAGGGTCAGGAGCGCCAAGGTCGTGACTGTGTCCACCGCGGATCCGTATACCGAGCTTAGCTTGGCCAGGGCAATGTTGGATTTTACAATTGCCAGGGACTTGTTGCGAAAATCTTTAGTTTCTTCTTCTTCCATGGTGAAGCTCTTTACTATGCGTAGGTTGCTCAACACCTCGTAAGCTCGCGCGGAAAGGTCACCTACAGCCTCTCTGATTCTCCTCGACGCTTTTTTGATCCTCCGTTTGAACAAGTTCACGACAATGACCATGCCAATTATGAACGGAACGACCGTGAGGGCAATCCTCGGGCTGGCGTAGAAGAGAAGGACGGACGCTCCGGCCACCATGCCGAA
>VBBG01000172.1 GCA_005882905.1 Candidatus Bathyarchaeota archaeon
GAGGTCTGATGTCAGAACGCTCTCGATCTCGTTTGTATCGCTCATGACTCTGGAGATGAGTTCGCCAGAACGGCTGTGGTCTAGGAATTGTACTGGAAGATGCTGTATGTGCTGGTAGACCTGTGTCCGTAGTCCATGAACAGTCTTTGAGGCGAGAATTTCCGTAAGATACTGGTCGACAAAATCAAGTATCTGCTTTGCGAAGAAGGCTCCACCGAGCATAGCTATCACGGTGGGTAAGAATGCAATGTTGCGAAGAGCGATAACATTCCCGAACAGGAGAAAACCGATGATCCAGGGCTGTGCCAAGTTCAGAGCGTCACTAGCTGCCATGGCAAT
>VBBG01000173.1 GCA_005882905.1 Candidatus Bathyarchaeota archaeon
AGCGAGATGATTGCAACCCACTGCAGAATTATGATCGCCCTTGCGATACGCAACATCAAACGTTCTCTGGGCCTTTCCTCTCGCTCAACACCCCGGCTCTTCTCTTCCGGCTTCGTCGCGTCCTGTCTCAAGAAGATGCGTCCTCCATCCACTCAACGAATTGACCTTGGCCGGGAAGGCTGTCCCCGCGAGCACTCTTGCGAGAGACGTAGTTGGTCGCGGAGTCCGCTAAGTCTGACTCCCCCCTGCTCCTCATGCCGACGTAGACTGTAGCAACAAGAGCAGATATCAAGCCCAAGAAACCCAAGCTCGCAACAACCCCATCGTCCAAGGGCAGACCGAGGGTCCGATAGCAGGTCAGGCAAATTTGACCGGGACCCGGTCTAACCTGTATGATTATTGTCTGACTAGCCTCCATTGGAGGAGTACCATCGTCCATAGCAGTGAACGTGATAGAATAGTTTCCTGTCTCGTCTGATGACGGCGTCCAAGCGAACTCTCCAGTGATCGAGTCGAAGCTTGCTCCCGTTGGAAGGTTATGTGCAACAATGGACACAGAACCCCCTTCCGGATCGGACGCCCCCACAGCGAACGTCAAAGACTGGCCGACACTCAATGCCTGGAAGCCTATCTGGTTGGAAAAGACTGGGGGCCTATTCTCCGCCACGCTTACGAACAGGGTTGTAACCATGCTGGCCCCGTTAGCGTCTCTGGTCGTCAGACTGACCATGAAGACTCCAGGAGCTGCGTATGTGTGGGTGGCCAGGATACCGTTGTCATCTGGAGAACCATCGCCATAGTTCCAGCTAAACGTGAAGGGACCCGCACCGCCGCTCGTCGTCGCAGTGAAGGTCACAGACTGACCGGTCGATGGAGTAGCAGGGCTGGAAGTGAAGTTGACAGTAGGTGCTACGGTGACGCTGATAGATAGGGAGGCCGATGCTGATACACTCAGAGTATCGGTTGTAGTAAGACCGACAGTGAATGAACCTGTCGTAGCGTATGTGTGGACTGTGTTGCAGTTGTTTGCTGACCAGCCGTCGCCAAAGCTCCAGTTGCAGACCAGGCTACCAACCCCACCGGTGGATATTTGCGCGAAGCTTACAGGAACTCCTGCATCGGCCGGGTTAAGACTGGCCACGGCGGTGACGGCGAGTCTTGAATTGACCACCAGGGTTTGTGTGGATGTTGTCGTGTGATTTGCAGAATCAGTCGAGCTAATTGTCACAGCGTATGTTCCAGCAGCAGAGTAGGTGTGGGTCGCAAGGCTGTCCGAGACAGCTGGCCCTCCATCTCCAAAGTCCCAGTTGAACGTGTAAGTCGGCGTACCGCCTGTTGCGGTGGCAACGAAACTGGTCGACACTTCGATCTCCGAGAGAGATGGAGCGATAGAAGCGATGCTAACGGCGAGACTCTGCGTTACCGCCACGGAGTGAGTCACAGCTGCGGTCTCGCCCACCGCATCGGCTACAGTGACGGTCACGTTGAACGTTCCAGCAGCATATGAGTGGCTAACAGGATTTCCTAACCCTAAGCGACTGTCGCCATAGTTCCAGCTGAAGCTGAATGGGCCCGAACCGCCTGTTGTTATTGAAGTGAAATTCACGGGCTCGCCGGCCATGGGCTTAGCCTGCTCAAAGTTGAAGTCAACACTAGGCAGAGGATTCACAGTTATCGTAACGCTGGTTGTTGTAGTGACACCGACCTCATCAGTCGCAGTGACAGTGGCAGTGAACGTTCCGGTATTAGTGTAAGTATGACTTGTTGTGCATCCTGTCGCGCTAGCCGTGTCGCCGAAGTCCCAACTGCAGGAGATGGCCCCGACACCCCCGGTCGATACAGGAGCAACGCCTACTCGGACACCTGCGTCAGTCGGATTCGGCCCAGCGGTCGCAGTCAGAGTCAACCTGTTGTGGACAGCTACTGACACACTGACTAGGACGGATACGCTGAGAGTATCAGTGGCGGTGACGGTGGCATTGAAGCGTCCTGCACGGGTGTAGGTGTGGCTTGCAGAACATGTGTTAGCCGCGCTACCATCACCAAAGTTCCAGCTGCAGGTCGCCGTACCAACGCCACCGGTTGTAGGAGCGATGAAGTCGACTAGAGCACCAACCTCTGTCAGATTTGGACTGGCTGCAACTGTAACAGTCAACTTCGCATTGACGGTAAGTGAGACACTACTGGTCGCGGTCACACCAAGACCATCGATTGCTGTAACGTTGGCAGTGAACGAACCAGTGGCAGCATACGTGTGAGTCGTCGAGCAGCCAGTGCCAGTAGTGGTATCACCAAAAGCCCAGCTACAAGTGACAGTACCAGCACCACCGGTTGTAGGAGCGATGAAGTCGACTAGAGCACCAACCTCTGTCAGATTAGGACTGGCATTGGCCGTAACGGCAAGCTTCGCATTGACTGTTACAGAGATGTTGGTGGTCGCTGTCACGTTGACAGTATCAGTGGCAGTAACGCTTGCAGTAAACGTTCCTTGGCTGGCGTAGGTGTGGGTCGTGGTGCATCCGGTGCCCGTGGCTCCGTCACCAAAAGTCCAGTTGCAAGTCGCTGCACCAACTCCACTTGTTGTATGT
>VBBG01000174.1 GCA_005882905.1 Candidatus Bathyarchaeota archaeon
TATCTTGAAGACCTGTGATCCCGGCAGTCTGTTCGCGAACAAGACTGCCTCTATCTTCTTCTCTGAGGTCAGCTGCTTGATCTCGTCCAGCTTTCCCGGGCCGATGCAGTAGGTGTGGTGCAGACTCTTCCGGTGCTGAATTACCCTGTCAACCACTTCGTAGCCAATGCTCTTTGCCATCGTCTCAACCTCATCGGCTCTAGACGGCACCAGAGGCACTACGCACTCGACGACGATGGATCTCATTTCAGAAATTCAACTTGGTCCTAGGAGCCGGTTCGGATTATATCAAGACCCTGTGTCCAAAGCAGCACTACTGGACCCTAATCTCGACTCCAACGGTCCTCTTGATCAGATCCGCCAAGAGGTCGACCTGGGGTTTGCCGCCCTTTCGTGTCGGAATCGAGACCACCAGGGGAAGTTCAATTTCTTTCTTGCTCTTTCCAAGTCTGTCCTTTATCCAGTCGAAGACTGGGTCTGTGACGATCACTAAAGACACAAGCTGTTTTGCCTTGATCTCGTCGAAGGTTTTCACGGCCTCTTCCTGAGATTCGACGACCCATGTGTTTTTGACCCCGCCGAGTCTGAAGTAAATACTCGTCTCCTTGTCAGCCATGACACCTATCTTGCCCATGTCTGTTTCCTACTTGAAGATCCAGCCTGTCTCCTTGGACCAGAATAGCAGGTCAAGCTCTGCCATAGGTATGCCTATGTCGGCCGCGAACCGTCGCAGCTTCTCTTCAATCTCCAAGTACCGTTTCTTGGTGATGGACACGGGTACTTCAGGTATGACTTTGAGCCGAGCCAGGTTCCGCAGGATGTGTCGGTCGAGAATCGCGAACTCTTCACCCAGCCCGATGTTCCGGAGGAAATGGCTGGCTTCTTTGTAGCCGAGTCCCATGACATTCTCGACCAGTGCGGGATTTCAGCTGAAGTCTACCATCCGCTGCGAAGAGGTCCCTGGCCTCTACGATGTAGCGAGCTTTGCTGTCTCCGAACCTGACATTGCTTAGATGCGGCTCGAGGTCCGTAGGCTTTCCCTTCAACAGGAGAGTTAGCTGTTTCAGCTTCGAGACCGCGTCCCAGCAGACCCTTGCAGAGGATTGTGGGGTCAGCAGGCAGAACGCAAGCTCAGCGAAGACCTCCTCGTCATTCCAGCGCATGACCTGTCTGAATTCCAAGAGACGTTTCTGGATGGCATCCTTCCTTTCTTGATAGAGCGACTGTAGTTCCAGGACATTGCTGTCCGGTCTTGCAACACTCAACTGTGCGCTAGAACTGTTTGAGAACATCTGGCTTCTCCATAATGCGTGAACAGTAGAAGCATCTCAGTCTCAGCGGGTCCTGTCGTTCAACCATAAACTTCGGCTCGACAGGCTCACCCGCGTTCGACACGCATGCGGGATTTGCACATTTTACGATTCCTCGTATAGAGTCTGGAAGTTTGACCCGTGTTTTCTCAGCCACCTCATAGTCCCGGATGATATTGATCGTTGCACCGGGCGCGATCAGAGCTATCTTGTCCACTTCACCAGGCTTCAACTCTCGGTTTTCAACCTTGACAATGTCCTTCTTGCTGGCAGTCTTTGATGGAACGTTCATCGCCACACTGACGATATCTCCCTCGCCGCGGCCAATTCCGAGGATCTTGACAACGTCGAGAGCGTGGCCCGCTGAGATATGGTCAATCACGGTGCCGTTGCGGATCTTCTTAACATAGAGTTCCTTCACAGCAACGGTCTTGGACAAGGCAGTTCATCTTGAGACCATCTTACACTCTTAATTGCTTCTCTGGCTAAGCGAACTGAGACATGACGGTCGAGTCGGACTCTCTCAATCTTCACACGCACTACGAGGGCGAAATCCTTGACATTACAGAAAAGATTCAGGCCATTGTAGCGAAAGGAAATATCAGGAACGGGGTTGCCTTCCTATTCGTCCCCGGGTCCACAGCGGCACTGACTACGCTTGAGTACGAACCTGGCCTTCTCGTTGACCTTCCCAGTATGCTCGAAACAATTGCGCCAAAAGCTGGAACCTACGAGCATGAAAGACAGTGGCATGATGGAAACGGTCATTCTCATGTCACGGCTGCGCTCCTCGGGCCTGACCTGTTTGTCCCGATCAGAGATAAGAGTCTGGTACTGGGCACTTGGCAACAGATCGTTTTCATCGAACTAGACGTTCGGTCGCGAGATAGAACGCTTGTCGTCCAACTCATAGGAGAATAGCGTTCACCCAGACCCCTCCCTTTCCTCTGGAAAACCCAACTCTCCCATTGAGGAATGTTCTGACTATGCTACTGTAGTCATTCATCATTGACAGTGTATAGGATGCCATAAATCAAGAGATCTCGCTACTAACCCCAAGCAGTATTTTCTCTAAAATCAAACAATCAACACAAACAGGCAGAGTCGACTTTCCAATGGAAATATAGGGGTGGGGGCAGTTTTAGTCGGTCCAGTCGAAACGTCTGTACGAGAACCCTTAATTCCATTGGAACTGAGACGCGGGAGTATCAAGTAGAAGCTCGTTTTCCATTGTCGCAACAGGGATTGGATCTAATCTTCGAACAAATTCTGTCCGGAGGGCTCGTCTTCAGGGACAGGAATCTGCTTAGGCACGACTACATGCCGGCGACCCTGCCTCACCGCGAAGAACAGATTCGACGGCTCGGCTCTGTCCTAGCGCCGGCTTTGTCTAGAGAGCGAGTGTCGAACCTCTTCGCTTATGGCAAGACTGGGACGGGAAAGACCATTGTTACAAGGTTTGTCTTGGACAGGCTGCAGAGGAAGGCGAAGGATCATGGTCGGGCTGTAGATACGAGCTATGTTAACTGTCGGCTCGCTGGTACGAATTATCGTGTTATCGCTGATCTTTGTCGTGCGCTGGGAGAGGATGTGCCGTTTACTGGACTGGCCGTCGGAGAGCTTTTTGACAGGCTGAGAAACGCGTTACAGTCACGAGAGTCGGCGTTTCTCGTTGTCTTGGACGAGATTGACGCGCTTGTCAAGAGGAGCGACGATGACAGCCTCCTCTACGAGCTCACAAGGATTAACGAGCGACTCGACGGTGGATGGATCGGAGTCATAGGCATCTCTAACGATCTCCACTTCAAAGACTTCTTGGACCCTCGCGTTCTGAGTTCTCTCGGGGAGGAGGAGCTTGTGTTCAAACCCTACTCGTCCGAAGAGCTGTACGACATCCTGAAAGACCGCGCCGAGCAAGCTTTCCAGGAGGGAGTCTTGGACGATGGTGCTTTGCGTCTCTGCTCGGCCTTGGCCGCGGGAGAGCATGGCGATGCCAGGAGGGCCCTGGACCTTCTCCGAGTGGCCGGCGAGATCGGCGAGCGAGCTAAAGAGGAAAGAATACTAGAATCTCACGTCCGTATGGCCCAACAGAAAGTAGAGCATGACAGGGTCACCGAGGTATTGTCGTCGTTGCCTCTTCACTCAAGAATCCTACTAATCTCCGTTCTCCACTTGGAGAGTGCTCGCAAAGAGAGCTCTGTCACTGGCGATGTGTATGAGGTCTACCGCGGTTTGTGTTCGGCTGCGGCCGTCGAGCCCCTGACGCAGAGGAGGATCAGTGGCCTGCTGAACGAGCTGGATATCATGGGTATCATCAATGCTCGAGTTGTGAGTTTCGGCCGGTACGGCAGGACAAAGAAAATCCGGCTGGGAGTAGAGCCACAGGCTGTCAAGTCTGCCTTTGGAAACGATGAGCTTGTCAGAGGGCTCTTAGAATATGCGCCGCGCGGTCTCCCGGGACACCAGGGTCGCTAGCTGCATCGGGATCGAGGACGGCCCCTTTATTCCCAGGAGACTCGGGGGTTCAAACGCACCTCTCGTGGCCGTCAAGCTAGAGGGCCCGCACATAACGGCCGTCAGGGCTGGATGGATTGGCGTGGACGGGATGGATGGGACTGAACGGGCGCTGAAACTATTGGAGTCTTTCGCCATGTCAGAGTCCCCGATTCTGCTGGCGGGGGTCACGTTTGGGGGCTTCAACCTGATCGATCCTCGGAGACTGCAGAAGATGTTCAAAGTCCCGACGATTGTCGTTGTAGGGTCTCGACCGAATAACAGGGCTGTGAAACGTGCCCTGGTCAGACATTTCCTCGATTGGAGAGAGAGGTGGAGGATCATCCGATCGCTAGGCCCATTGCGAACTGTCCGTACTGTTGCGAGCGAGAATCCGTTATTCTATGAGGCGTTCGGCTGTTCAAGCAGCGTTGCGCAAAGGATCCTTGCCGGCTGGGCCTTGGTCTCGAGGATCCCAGAGCCGCTGAGGGTCGCGGGACTGGTTGCTAGAGGATTGTTTCCAGCGCAACCCCTCGACTAGGCCCGGGGTTACAGGAGCCTTTAGTCGTCCGACGGACGATGCAGTGGACGGTCCTGGAGAGTCTTCCGTGGACTGTCGGGAGATTAAGAGATGCTCGAAAGAGAGAGTTCGAAAGACAACAAGCTGAACGATTATTTTCGGAGGAGATGCTGCAATTATGAGCGGTTTCTCT
>VBBG01000037.1:0-4735 GCA_005882905.1 Candidatus Bathyarchaeota archaeon
CAATCGCCACGATATGGTCAGCATCCACCCCATGTCGCAGTCCCAGAACGAAAGCGGCCATGCATAACCCGAAGAGGAATGTTGACTCCAAGGCTTGGGCGATGACGATGGAGCCGATGAACCCGAACAGAGTAGCTATCGCCAAGACAATGTACAAGCCAAGAATACTAGCTTTCTCTTCTCCAGTAAGTCCTAGCCTAGAGCTGATTGGAATGGAGTCTTCAGACAAGGCGACGAAAGCCGCTAAACTTAGCGTTCAGGAGTTGCGATATAAACAGATGCTCAGACTCGAGTGTAAGACAGAAGTGGAGATCGGGGATTCCGAGAAACGATCCCGTCACGCGATTTGCCCATCCCCGGTTTTGACACCCTTAAATAAGGAATTGAGAAAGGAAATCTTGGTCCTTAAACAGAAACGGGTTTGAAACCTTGAGTTCTACAACTAACCCCTACTTTGACAGAGTAAAATCACAGACCGGCATACTCGAAAAGATCGAGCTGCTCGTTCCCGGATTCCACGGCTATAAGGAGAAAGAGATGAGACGAGAGTCTGACAAGCTCATCCGAAACCAGATCTACCAGAAACTCTCCGATGCCGAAGCCCAGGCCAAAGACATCTACCGCGCCCTCGTCAACCAGGGAGCAAACGACACATGGGACGATACCGACCATCTCCTCGCCCGTCTCGACCGAATAATGGAGAGAATCAACCACTCAGAATACGGATACGCAGGATTCTTCGACTCGACCAAGGTCAGAGAACCTGATCTGGACCGGATGATGAGCTACGACATGCAACTCATACAGATGGCCGACAATGTAACGACCTCGATACAGTCGCTCAAGGACGTTCTCGACAGCGACCGGCTTCAAGAAGCAAAAGGCAAAGTCAGTGAAGCCATGAAGGTTGTAGACGCCATCGAAAACGCGTATAATGGCCGAAAACAGATCATAGTAGGAGTCCAGTAAGATAAATGCCACAGGTAATAGAATGGAGAAACGCTGGACCAGACGATGTCGTATGGCGCTATCCAGTCGAACAGATCATAACAGGCGCCCAGCTCATAGTTCACGAGTTCGAAGCCGCAGTCTTCCTCCGAGATGGCAAAGCGTACGATGTCTTCGGACCCGGACGGCACACACTCACCACCCTAAATCTCCCGCTCATATCGAGAGCCTACGGCATATTCTTCGGCGGAAAAGACCCCTTCACGGCCATCGTCATCTACGTCTCCACCAAACAGTTCGCAGGCAAATGGGGCGCAAAGGCCCAGACGACCGAACTAGCACCGTTGATGGTGCACGGAACCGCTTGGTTCCGTATCAAGGATCCGAACCTATTCGTAAACGAGGTGGTAGGAGGACAAGGAGCCTACAGCACACCACAAGTGGATGATTTCATCCGAGGCTTCATCAACGAACGAGTCATAGACGTAATGTCAAAGTACGATCTGACTACCGCTTTCACTCAGCTGGACAAGGCGTCCACTGATGTCAAGGTCAACATCAACGATGCTCTCAACAGGCTCGGAGCCGATCTTGTCGACTTCAAATTCGAAGGGATCGACACATCCGACCAATTCCGAGACCGCCTCTTCTGGATAAAGCAACACGCCGCAACTTCCGACGTCCTACGAATGGAGACAGCCAAGGACATCGGCCAGAGCCTAAGCACTTCCCAGGGAGGAGCAGGACTCGGCTCAGGAATGGTCCTCATCCCTCAAGTCATGAATGCTCCCATGCAGTCACCAATGATTCAGCCACAGACAGCCTTCGTCGCATGTCCGAAATGCGGCAACCAAGTCCAGCAAGGCGCGAGATTCTGCCCGAACTGCGGCGCCAACATGGCCCCGACAACAACTCCATGTCCCCACTGTGGGAAACCGGTTGCTGCTGGGGCAAAGTTCTGTCCCGAGTGTGGACAAAAAATATGATCAAGAAGCTTGACGGAATCTTCGTCGTCCCCGGCGAGAAACTCGGCGTAGTCGAAGAATTCGACCCCGGACGAGGAACAGTCGAGGTAGACGGCATAGTCTACTCCTCCCAGACCGGAACGGCCGCCCTCGACCCAAAGAGACACGTTGTCACCGTCAAAGCCGCGACCGGCCCCCCGGTCGTCCCCGAAGAAGGCTCCTCAATCACAGGCATAGTCGAGAAGGTCCAGGAGAAAATGGCCATAATCAACATAGTAGTCGTTGACGGAAAAAAGATGGAGCTTCCCTTCACAGGGATGCTTCACATATCCAACTCTAGCCCACGCTTCGAACGAGTCATGGGCGAGGTATGCAAGCCCAACGACATCATCAGAGCAAAAGTAATCGACACAAGCCAACGGATACCTAAACTTACAACGATCGGCAGAGAACTGGGTGTCATCAAAGCCTACTGCTCCCGTTGCGGCAATGAGCTTGTCCTCTCGGGCCGGATACTACGATGCAGTGTCTGCAGAAACGTTGAAAGAAGACGCCTAGCCGAGGACTTCGAGACGGAGACCGAGGTACCAAGTTGAAAATCAACATTCTGAAGAGATCCAAAGGACTGTTGAAGATAGAGGTCGAAGGAGAGGGACACTCTTTTGGAAACCTCATGCAGGAGACCCTACTCGAAGACAAGACCGTCGACTGGGCAGGATATGACCAGCCCCATCCACTCTTCAGGCAATCCATAATTACCGTCCGGATGAAAGGAGAAGCGCAGGCTGACAAAGCTCCGTCGAGAAATTTTCATCCGCTATAAAGAACGAGAACTAGCTGGAGCCCGCCGATCTGGCCAGAGGGCTCCTCTTCGACTTCGACGGCACACTCTACGGCGACTGGAGAATCTGGAACTCAATCATAGAACAAACCCGCTCTGACTACCAAATATCAATCAACCCCCACGACGCCCTCGAAAAAGCTCGAGCGATGATCGAGCACGAAGGAAGCTCAGACAGTACACTAAAAATCAGTAGCGTCGCCACAGCCCTGGCACGAGACCACGGCGTTGACCGAGACGATCAAATAAGAACACGATTCTTCGAAATACTCGACCAACGGATGGATGCGACGGGTCCAGGCAAGAATCTTGTCAAGATGTTGGGAAAATTCGAACGCGAAGGATTTCGCTTGGGTATAGTGACGTTCGTGAGAAAGCCTCGTATCGCTAGAAGGCTGGACGTCTGGAAGATCAAACAATACTTTCAAACAGTAATAACGCCAGACGATGTGCCAGACTTCAAACCTTCACCAGACCCGTTCATCAAGGCTATGGAGCAGTTAGGGGTCACGCCCAGACAGTGCTTCGTCGTAGGAGACGAACCTGTAGACATGATCGGAGGAAAGAAAGCCGGAGCAGCTACAATCGGCCTTCCACAAGGATTCTTCAGACGAGAAGAGCTGGAAAAAGCCGGCGCCGATTACATTCTCCACTCCCTTGAGAATCTAACGGGCATCGTATCAAAATAGTGTCTGATGAAGAGTCCGTAGAGGCAGAGGGCGTGCTAGATGATCAACATCTTGCACGAGTCTTGACAGACCATGGACTAGCCCAGTTTGGCGATGCTCTTCTGAATTTCGCCTTCTCATTAGCGCTAACAGAAACGACCGGACATCCCAGAGGGACAAAAGTTTCAGACAAGACGCTCGCTGACGCCGCAGTTAGGGCAGGCCTCAGAAAATACCTGCCGAGGAGGATAGGACGCGGAGACGTGGCCAACAGCCTCGAAGCCCTGCTGGGCTTTGTCTGGCTCAAGAAGCTCTTGACTCTGGAAGAAATACTCAACTGCTTGAAAACCGAGAGTGTCACACACGCCCAAAACTTCGCCCAACTTGCAGAACTCGCGCTTGCGAGATTGAAGCGATGAGCAGGCCTCTTCGACACATAAAAAAGGAGATACGCACCCTAGGCCTCGACTCCTGCAATCCCAGTCTCACCGTTGGAGCTGTGGTCCGAGGAGGGCTTTACCTGGACGGCATCATGACCTTCCCCCGAGATGCAGAGGAGGAAGCAGAGCTGCTAGCCAACAAAATCGCTAAATCACGCTACTTTCCAGAATTGAGAACCATAATGGTCCACGACCCTAGGGGCCTCCTAGACCCAAATATTATGCAGCAAGGTACCCGGTTGCCAGTGATCACTATCTCTCTCAACAAACGTGTCAACGCCCGAGGCTACCGGTTCTATGGGAAGGACCAACAACAATTGTGGATCAAGACAAGTCTAGAATCACCGAGTCTAGAGAAGATTCTCTCCCTAACAAAATCATGTGGTAGGTTGCCAGAACCACTCCGCATTGCCCACCTGCTAGCAAAACTAAATATCCCCAGAAGGCTCCGGCGGGATAAAGAATAAATTCGCGCAGGCTCCCTCGCTCTGAGCTGAACACGTTTTGCAGTTTTGTCCGAAATGCGGATCTACCCTACTTCCTTCCAAGATGGAGAAGAAGGTCTTCATGGCCTGCGCAAAGTGTGGCTACACCAGCAGCCGGGCGGACAAGGTAATTAGCCGACTCTCCCATGAGAGAGAAAACATCATCGTTCTAGGCAAAGAAGAACAGAAGATCCGCACCCTTCCCAAGACGAAGGCTGAATGTCCAAAGTGCAACAACCACGAAGCCTTTTATTGGCTTGTCCAGACTAGGGGTGCCGACGAGTCGTCCACGCAGTTCTTCAGATGCACCAACTGCGGGGCAACCTGGCGAGAGAATAGTTAGACCAATGTTGGAAAGCTCATTAGCAGAAACAACGAGCAAGAAAGA
>VBBG01000037.1:4922-22858 GCA_005882905.1 Candidatus Bathyarchaeota archaeon
CTCAAGAGAACTAGGAGTGACGAGTCTGTAGAGATCGTGTACGACGATGCGAACAAGAAGCTCAACATCACTCTGAAGAACAAGATCGTCCGGAAATTCATCACTCCAACACTAGAACCCTCAACAGAGGAAGTGCCGACTCCAAAGGTCCCATTCAATGCGAGAGTAAAGATCACCGCGGTCAGCCTTAGAGACATCATCGACGACGCACAATCCATAAGCGACAACGTCAAGCTCGAAGTCAGTCCAGAAAAGTTCACTGTCAGAGCTACTGGCGAACTTAGCAGCGCGATCATCGAAATGGACAAGGGAAGCGACGCGATACTAGAGCTAGATGCAAAAGAGGCCTGCAGAGCAACATACAATCTGAACTATTTCGGCGAAATCATACGGGCAGGCTCAGGCGCCTCAGAAGTAGCATCCCTAGAGTTCTCGACCAACATGCCAATCAAGGTCGAGTTTGAGATGCCCCAGCAGGGCAGACTCCTGTACTATCTCGCGCCTAGAATCGAGCAAGAATAAGACGATGGCATGCTAACAAGGGCTGACCTGGCAAAGTACCCCTTTCTCGCCGAAGCATCTGATTACGTCAGAGAACTAGGCTTCTCGATCGACGAGATAGCAGCCCCAGAGTTCGGTCCAGTTTTGGACAGGGCAGAAAAGAGGCTGGAAGAAGCGTTGTCCAAAGGCCAGGTATCAAATGATTCCATCAGCGAGAGCACTGAGATATTATCATTCCCCGTATCGAACCTGATCCTCGGTCTGGTTGGAGAGGAGAGAGCTCGACGAAGATTTGCTCTTGCGGAGGCGAAGAGGGCCTACGAGCTGCTCAGGCAAGAAACTCCCGAGAAGATAGAGCACATTGCATCGAAGACGTTCGGATGGAAACTCAAGAGGCTCGACGTGAGGTTGGTGCGCAGGTTTTACGATTTTGCTGTAAACCTGACCGACTATCTACACAACTCGATCCATCTCAGAGAACCCCGCTGGAGCCTCTCGAACAGGGTCATGGACCAGGGTTTCGTATATGTTACCCGCGAAGAGGCAGCCCGTCTTATCGAAGAGGAGGTGAGGGCAAGGATCCTTGAGAGATCAAGTAAGCCACCAGGCGAGATCCCCCGACAACTAGGATCGAGAGTTGAGCGAGCTAGAGGCTTGGTCATTAAGTGGCTCGGAGTCCCTGCGCATTACGAGCTTCCCAGCGTTCCCATGCCGGAGGCAATGCCCCCTTGCGTCCGACACCTTATCGATAGTCTAAACGAAGGAAAAAACGTTCAACATATGGGAAGGTTCACCCTCGCATCTTTCCTACTCAACATTGGAACAGGCGAAGAAGAGATCGTGAAAGCATTCAAGCCGGCCACCGACTTCTCTGAGAGAATGACACGCTACCAGGTAGAACATATCGGTGGAAGAAGAGGAGGGCGGACTAAATACACATGCCCGATGTGCACGACGCTCAAGACTCACGGTGTCTGTTACAAGCCAGACGAACTCTGCGACACCATCCGTAACCCGCTCAGCTATTACAAGAAGAAATCACGAATCCTCACCAACAAGGGTCTGAAACGTGAACCCAGCTGAACAACTAATCCGGCAAAAATTCCTGCAGTACTATCTCGCGCATAACAAGGGCTTCTACCTGCCTCCCAGCCCCGAGGAGAGAGAATACGGTTTTCTCCTCTTCAAAGAAAAATTCATGGTCAGACACAGAGCTTTCAGAGACCCTAGCCTGCTTCTCGCAGCAATCCGCGACCTTGTCCCCGCCCACATCTACTTCTCCACAGCCTACTACCAGCAGCCAACAGCGCCCATGGACGAAAAGGGATGGAAGAGAGCCGACCTGGTCTTTGACATAGACGCGGACCATCTCGATACTCCATGCAAACCCGAACATGATACTTGGAAATGCAAGAGCTGCGGAATCCTGGGAAAGGGTGGAGCCCCCAAGGTCTGCCCCAAATGCAAGAATGATCGACTGGAAGAACAAACGTGGCTGTGCGCACAGTGTCTGCAGCATGCTAAAGAGGAGACGTCCAAGCTTCTAGAAATCCTCTATTCAGACTTCGGTGTCGATCCGTCGGACACTCATGTTTTCTTTTCAGGTCATAGAGGGTATCACGTTCACGTCTATTCCAACGATCTTGGCCTTGTCGGAGAGGAAGAGCGGAGGGAAATAGCAAACTATGTCCTCGGTCAAGGACTTGAGCCAGAATTGCATGAACTAGAGGAGCTGAAGTCTGGAGGAACCACAGTCATTGAGGGTCCACAGATAGGCCAGCCGGGTTGGCGTGGTAGAATGGTCGCTGGAATCTACGATGTCCTCGGCGAAGAGGGAGAACAGGTTGGATTGTCAGCTGCACAGACAAGAACGCTCATGGCACAGGATCGGGACAAGCTATTCGGGAGACCCTTCTGGAGTTCGGTTAAAGGGATCGGCCTCACAACTTGGAAGGCGTTATCGTCGAAGGCAGTCGAGAAGAGGTCAGCGAAGATAGACAGTGTAGTAACAACCGACGTTCACAGACTTATCAGGTTGCCAGGGACCCTCAATGGCCACACGGGCCTGATGGCAATGAAGGTCCAAAAGGAGAGGTTCGACGAGTTCGACCCGTTCAACGAGTCTCTCGCTTTTTACGGAAACATGAAAGTGAGAGTCAAGGATTCGCCGCAATTCGAACTCGGGCATCGACAATTCGGCCCTTATCAGAATGAAGAAATCGAGTTGCCGTCTTACGCAGCAATGCTACTCCTCTGCAAGCGGAGAGCTGAACCGTTGGGCTGATAGCAACATGTACTGTCTACAATTTTGCTCGACGGATAAGCAAGAAAACTGCCTTGGACGTAGATAGATGACGACCTACGACGAGCTGCAGGAAGCCTGGAAACGAGAACTACATAGTCTCGAACTGCAACTGTTAAGGTCGGGTTTGTTCAAAGATCTGTCATCCTACATCAAGAGGCTCATAGAAGCGCAGAAAAACCTAGATGCAAAGTCTCTCAAAGCAATTGTATTGGAAGAGGAAATGCTTCGCCTGGAGCAACTGTTAACCCAGTTCTTGGATCGAAGGCTCGACAAGCTCTGGCTACAGACAGGTCTCGTTCAATCCACCAGCCTAGAATACACGGAGAAGCTGACCCATCAATCAATCTCAGGGATCCTGAGAGACTACGACAAGATGAAACAAGATCTCCTTCAGGGCCAAGAACCGTCTCATTCAAGGCCAAAGAATGGGGAATTTGTCTTGATACGGTTCGTAAAAGACGTTCCATCGATCATAGGAGTAGACTTGAAGGCACACGGTCCATTTCACAAGGAGGACGTTGCGAAGTTGCCGCAAGAAAACGCTGACAGTCTAGTCAGACAAGGGGCTGCGGTCGAAATAACCGCCTCGAATAGGGATAATGAATAAAAGGCGGCTGGACGCTCTTCGTAGTCTTTCGCCAGTGTTAGAGAGTTGAAGTTTCCAAAAGAGGTCAACACCTACTGTCCCAAGTGCGGACACCATACTGCCCACTCGGTCACGGTCTACAAGGCTGGAAAAGCGCGTACCATGGCCTGGGGAACCCGTAGGCAGGAGAGACGGAAACATGGATACGGGGGACAGAAATTTCCAGAACTCAAACGCACAGCCAAGACAACAAAGAAATCGCTCTTGCGACTAAAATGCAGAACATGCAATTATACAGTCATGCGTCTAGGCATTAGGCTGAGAAAATTGGAGGTAGGAGCCTAAATGAGATGGGAACTGATTCCAAAGCCTCGAAGCGTATTCCTCCGAGTCAAATGTTCGAAATGCGCCAATGAACAGATTGTCTTTGAAAGAACAAGCAGCTACGTCAAATGCACGGTCTGCGACGAGCTCCTGGCTCAGCCCACCGGCGGAAAGGCCACGATTCGCGCAGAAATATTACAGTCATTGAGCTAGTAACGTCCAAGGTCCAATCATGTCCACCCAGGCCTCCCAGACAGTTTTCCCTGAGGTAGGAGACCTAGTAGTCGCGACGGTCACAAGGGTGGAAGACTACGGCGCGTACGTCAAACTCGACGAGTATGCCGGCATCGAGGGTCTAGTCCACATCTCGGAGATTTCAACGACTTGGGTAAGGAACATCCGAGATCATGCCCGTGCGGGCCAGAAGCTCGTCCTCAAAGTCCTCAGAGTCAATCCACAACGGAACCAGATAGATCTGTCTCTGCGACGAGTGACAGGCAGGGAAAAATCGGAGAAGATGCTTGAGTGGAAAAAGGAGAGGAAAGCGGAGGCGATTCTCAAGAGCGCAGCTGAAAAAATGCAGAAGCCGGAAGAGGATGCTGAGGTCATCAAGAACACTATTCTAGAAAAGTTCGGTGGTCTCTACGAGCCTCTGGAGGAAGCGATTGACGAGGGTCCGGAAGCGCTAGTCAAAGCGGGGCTCTCCGAGGAATGGGCTCAGGCAATAGCCGAGGTTTCTAAGAGCAAGATTCGGCTCGAGAGATCGAAGGTTCGAGGAACGGTCTCGGTAAGCTGTCACAAGCCTGGCGGTCTGGAGATCATCCGTCAGACTCTTGTCAGCGCCAAGAAAATACGCCGGCCGCGAGGTAGCGAGATAAAGATCTACACGATCGGCTCCCCCAAGTATCGAGTCGAGGTGGAAGCAGGCAGCTTCGAGGCAGCAGAAAAAACATTGAACCTTGTAATGGAGGATATACTCGAATCCATCAAGAGAGCGGGTGGGGAGGGGCGAAAGATTGGATGAAATGGCTGATGCGAAGGTGCGTGAAGTGTTGGCGATATACTCTCAAGAATCCCTGTCCCTATTGTGGCTCGCCGACTAGTATTCCGCATCCTGCAAAGTTTTCCCCAGAAGACAAGTACGCACGTTACCGAATCAAACGTTCTGAAGCCGCGACTGCCTAGAGGCTAGTGCTCGATAAGAGTCTGGTTACCACTCAATACCATATTCAAGTTGAGAGCGGGATCCCCATTCCACCAGCCCCTAACGGTTATCGATCCCAACTGATTAGGAGGCGTCCAATCTCGAAATGTGAAAGTGCCCGAAGACGTGATTGTCGCATTTCCGATCAAGGTCCAGCCAGTACTTGTCGTCGCGTATTGGAGCACTACCGGCTTCACCGTGGTCAGTACAGGGAGTCCGCTCGGATAGGAGAGGCTCCCAGTTATGTTGGTGGTGCCTCCCTGAGGCATGTACGGGTTGCTGAGAACGGTAGTAAGAGTAGGCGTCTGTGGATAGTTCACTTTGTAGATCAGCACGTAGTTGTTAGACGAGGCAAAGACCCTGCTGAAGAAATACGGACTGCTGTCTCCTCTGTCGGACGGGTCGCCGTTAGCTCCCTTAAGCTGGTTGTTGATTCCCGTTGGGTAGCTGTCGCGCAGCAGTAATCCTAGTAGAGTGTTGCTCAAAGGTATCGCTGCCGCCTGACTTGAACCGGGGGGGAAATTGTCAGTTATCACTGTACCATTGTCGGTTTTGCCTCCTATGGTGATGTACCTGTCGTAGACCGAAGCGCCGGTCTGCGCATTCTCGGTGACCTGTCGATAGGTTACGGTGGCTAGACCTAGCGGCGTGTTTATGACCGTTCCATTTCCTATGCGGACCATCCAGTACCATTTGCTGTCATCGCCATAGCCACACACGGGAGGGCTTCCAGCGCCTGACGAGCAGAGACCCGATCCTCCCTGCTGGTAGTTGTAGCTGATCCCGTTGCGATAATCTGAATCTGCGTTAGATTTCCTGTTCCATTGTCGGCAAGAGTATGCAGTCCCGTGTTCACCGAAATCCAGTATCCGTAATCCCACCAAGCGAAGACGACACTTGTGGAAGGTAGGTTGTTATTCATCCAGGTTAGAGCCTGAATCCAGTCGGGATAGTAGCCTCGTACTGGGAGGCTCGCTGACGCTATGGTCGTCGGAGTATAGGCTGATTGCACCGCGTTTATGAACGTGGGGACCACTAGGATCAGGATGATTAGGAGTATGCCTAGGCTGAACTCTCGGCTGACCTTGCTTGTGAATCGCAACTTCCTTCTTGGGAATATGACAGCCTGTTGGATGATGTCCATTGCGGGTTTTCCGAGTTCTACGATGGTGATCGCCGCGAGCGTCGCTATTGCGGGGGCTAGGATGAGTGTGAGTCTTACGAGGCTGGCGGCGAAATAGAAGCCCGTGACTCCGAAGATGATGAGGAGTACATCGCCGTCTCGCAATCGTTGAAATGCAAAGAAGAAGCCGAAGACGGCCAGAAGTATGACGCTTCCTATTTCCAAGTAGAGGCTCGCCCATGTCGAAGGTCTATTCTCCGCGACGGAGGCCACAAGGGGAATACTGTTCCGGATGAATGGGTTTAGTGTCGCAGCGAATTTTCCTCGGAGGCCTGCGGAAATCAGACCAGTGCTGACGCCGAGAATCGCCACCGCCGCGACACCAGCCACCGTGAGACCGGCTACTGCCAATCTTCCCCTAGAAGTCGGGGCAAGCCGGGCCAGTTCCATTATCGCGAGAACTCCCATCACACCCAACAGGGCAATTGTGGTGCTCTCCGTAAGGTAAGTATGTCCTAACAACGGAAGTTCAGTTCCTGTGAATAGGAACAACCCCATCGTAATCCCATACGAGAGCATGAGGCGTGGAGAGTATCTCTTCAGAACCACCAATGCCAGGGCGAAAAGTCCCAGCACCTCCGCGGCATATCGGAAACTTCCCCAGGCGAATGCCATGTAGATCAGGCTCACGCTGGAAAGCATGCTGTAGATGATCGTAGCCTTTAACGACCGATTTGCGTCCACGGCCCTTATGAAAAACAGAAATGTCATGACCATCGTCGGTATTCCGAACGCTGAGAGTAGGGCGGCCAATAGGCCAGCACTGTTACCCCAAATGTCTCTGGCAAAGAAGTAGATGACGAGTACTCCGAAAACGCCCAGAATTACAGGGGCATAGACGGCCGCATCATAGAGACTAACATTGATACCTATTGCCTGGAGAAACATGTAGATGAGTGTCCCGGTGAAGCTGGTTCCGGGATAGCTCGTCGTGACCGGTGGTCTACCAAAGGGAAACCATGCCTTGAAATCTGTGTAGGCGTACCAGCTCTGCCAGCCACCAGACGTTATCTGGCGCATGTCGTTGAAGTTGAAATATGGGTCGAACTCGCTGATGTAAGCCCCCCATCGCAGGGGAAGTAGGCGGATAATGGCGGCAAGTCCAAGGGTCAGGGTTAGGATGGAATAGTGAAGAACTGTGGCACGGGGGATTCCGCCAAGTGTCTTTCTGATAGCTCTGAAACGGGCGGAAATGTTCTCGCGGCTAAGCCCTCCCCTTATTCCAGTGAGTATGCCTTCAGGCTCAAGAGTCATGTTGAAACGCTATTCTCGGTTTTCTTAGAGCGGCGGAGACCGGGATTGCCAAGGTCTTGTTGTTAATATTCTTGTGGTTCGGAAGTGATATGGCGCGGCACTGACCGACGAGGGGAGACCTCTTCTGTTTATTGTTCTGCCCGAAATTCGCCTGTGAGGAAAGTGTAGCCTAGAGCCTCGTTCCGCAGTCCTTGCAATAGATTGCGTGGTCCGGGTTCTCACCCTTGCACCCAGGGCATATACTGCGAACCACGGGCATCCTGGGTATCGTGAACGTCTTGCTGGCTCCTTTGTAGAGGTTGAATTTGTCGCCGTTGTCACATCGGAACCGTGAAACGTGATAGTCTTTGAATGTCCATTCTCGCTCGGGAGGATCAGAGACCGGGCCTCCGCATCGTGGACAGTTTAGGAAGAGCCACTACCCCTTCGGTCGGGGGTATTGAAAAAGTGATATTTAAGACACGCCGGGAGGGAATTTGAATCCGTCTATCTTTCGCAGTTGCCACCGCACCTCATTGTTGAGCGTGTCTATCCAGATCAGAAACGCCCGCCCCTTGTCATGTCCCTGGCTGTGCGAGTTCAACGCCTCCACGAGGCGAGGGTCTACAACCGCCTCCGCCGAGCCACCCTCACCGGTGTTGGGATCCGCAAGGTCAAACCTGATGCGGGTGAACTCGTTCTCTGGGATCGCGGAGTAGTGAATAACATAGAAGCCTCGACCATCAAGACTCAGCAACACAGGCCTCTCCTCGGCATTTACCGTCAAGTCTCCCCAAAAACAATATCTCTCCGCACGCTATTAGCTGTTCCACATGGAGTACAAGCATCCTGATGTTGCAGATCCTGACTTCAAAGATCCCGCGAATACTATGGGACCCAAGAAATATTTCTATTCTACGCTAACTTTTTCTTCGCTGCTAGCTATTTCTTTTCTGTTATCTTTTCTCGACCCCCCATGGGGGCATACCAATACTCCAGAAACCCTTCACAGATTACGCCCCGGTGTTTGTCCTTATTGGCGCCGGGAGTGGGATTTGAACCCACGAGGGCCTAAGGCCCATCGGATTTCCACACCCGGACCTCAGGTTTAGCAATCCGACGCCATACCTGGCTAGGCGATCCCGGCGTTCGTCGCTCTGGTCCTGACTGTTCTAAATAACTCTATACGATTATGATCGAACTCTCAGGAAATACAGGCCTCGGAAGGGAGGCTTTGACGACCGATCGTCGTCGAACGGCTGCTCGGAAGACCCGTGCGGGTCCATTTCCAAAACCCAGACATTGAATGGTTGATTCCACCTCTGACCGATGAGCTGTTCATCTTTGCACCTTGGGTGCTCAGCCAGCTTTATGATGTAGCAAACCAAAAGGCTCGATATTACTCCTCGAAACTCGTCAGAAACACGGTTGTGGAGAAATGTTAGGTTTATTAAACCGGCGATTAGTTTCGCCAATCCAGCCTGGTAGGTCGGACCCTAAACCCCTCCGTCACCCTGAGGTAGCATTAAGTACTTGGTCAAGAAGCAGAGCAAAGAGAAGGAACCCTCTTACGACGTATTCAAACACGAACTAGTACCGAGACACATTCTGCTCAAACCCGCCGAGGCGAAGGAAGTCCTGGAACGCTACCATATCAAACCCTTCCAGATACCCTACATCAAGTCCACAGACCCTGCGGTACGAGCGATCGGGGCTAAACCCGGAGATATCGTCAAGGTCGTTCGAAGGAGCGCCACGGCGGGAGAGTCTGACTTTTACAGGTATGTTGTAGAAGATTTTTGAGAAAAATATTCTTGAAAGTGAGAGAATGGCAGTAACAACAACCCAGCTCTGGAACCTCAGCAAGGAGTTCATCCGTGACAGCGGCCTAGTTAGACAACATATAGACTCGTACAACGAATTCGTTGAACGCGGCCTTCAAGCCATCGTAGATGAAGTCGGAGATCTGCCCATAGAAATCGGTGACTATCCACTAAAAATCAAGCTAGGCAAGATCGAGATTGGAGCGCCTAGGGTAATTGAGGTAGACGGGACAGAACGATCAATCTATCCGGCAGAGGCAAGAATCAGGAACCTGACCTACGCCGCTCCTCTACATATGGAGATGATCCCAGTCATCGGAGAACGAGAAGGACAGCCAGAGATGGTCTACATCGGAGATTTGCCCGTGATGCTCAAATCTCGAATCTGTCTCCTATCCAAATTATCCCCGGATGACCTGATAGGCGTCGGAGAAGACCCTCTAGATCCTGGGGGGTACTTCATAGTCAACGGCTCAGAACGAGTAATTGTAGCTCTAGAAGATCTCGCTGCAAATAGGATACTTGTCGACATAGAACACACTGGTGTTAATCCCGCCTACAAAGCCAAGATCTTCTCTACGACCGTAGGATTCAGAGCCCGTATAGAGGTCACGCTCAAGAGTGACGCAGGCGTCTACGTCACAATGCCCGGCATTCCCAGCGACATCCCTTTTATGATTCTGATGAGAGCGCTGGGATTCGAAGAGGATGCCAGGGTTGCTGAGCTCGTAAGTCTAGATCCGTCAATCCAGAACGAGCTGGAGGGATCTTTCGAGAAGTCGCTAGAAGCGACGAATCAGAGAGACGCGCTACTCTACTTGGGGAATAGGCTAGCACCTGGGCAGGTCGATGAATATCGACTCAGGAAGGCCGAATCCGTTCTTGACAGAAACTTCCTCCCCCATATGGGCCGTGTACCGGGCGACAGGAGAGAAAAGGGGCTTTTCCTTGCCGAGATCGCGACGCGAATAATAGAGGTGAAGCTGGGAAGGAAGACTCCTGACGACAAGGATCATTATGCGAACAAGCGACTGAAGCTGGCAGGGTCGCTCCTCGCCGAACTGTTCAGAATCTCTTTCCGCAACCTTACTCGTGACCTGAAATACCAGTTGGAAAGGATAACCATCCGACGACACATCGAGTTCTCTATTGCCAACGCGATTAGACCGGGAATAATAACCGAAAGGGTCCAGCACGCCATCGCGACTGGGAACTGGGTGCGGGGAAGAATAGGAGTCACACAGCTGCTGGACAGAACCAACTTCGTCAGCACCCTAAGCCATCTACGCCGACTTCAGTCGCCACTCAGCAGAAGTCAGCCCAACTTGGAGGCAAGAGACCTCCATCCTACCCATTACGGAAGGCTCTGCCCCGACGAGACTCCCGAAGGGTCAAACTGCGGCCTAGTCAAGAACCTCGCACTGTCTAGTAGCATCTCCGTGGGAATCGATCCGAAAGAAATCGTTGACAAACTTCGTCGAATGGGAGTCACGCCCGTCGAAGAGTCTGACAAGAGACTTCGCGCGACCGGCGGAAAGGTCGTAGTGGACGGTATCATTGCAGGATACTCAAAGGATCCTGTTGCCCTCGCTGATGAACTGAGGGAGTACAGACGCCAGGGCAAGATGAGCTCCGAGATGAACATTGCGTATCACCCGCCTGAAGTCGAGGATGGACGGAGAGAGCTGTACATCAACTGCGACTCAGGGAGAGTTCGGCGTCCCCTAATCGTGGTGGACTCGGGCAGACCGAGACTCACCGAGGAACACTTGGCGTCGGTAGACGATGGACGGTTGAGCTGGCAGGACCTAGTTCGGAATGGAGTGGTCGAGATGCTTGATGCCGACGAGGAGGAGAATGCTCTAGTGGCAATGTATGAGCACGAGCTGCGGAGAGATCATACTCACCTCGAGATCGCCCCGTATCTAATGCTCGGTATCGCGGCAAGTCTAATTCCATTTCCCGAGCACAACCAGTCCCCGCGCAACGCGTACGAGTCGGCAATGGCCAAGCAGGCTCTCGGCGTGTTCTCCACCAACTTCTTCACTCGTGTCGATTCTCGTTCTCATCTCCTGCACTACCCCCAGACTCCCATAGTTCAGACGAAGCCCATGGAAGTCTTCAACTATCTAGAACGGCCCTCAGGACAGAATGTTGTCGTCGCCATCCTATCATTCCAAGGATACAACATGGAGGACGCGATCATTATCAACAAGTCATCCGTCGATCGCGGCCTCTTCAGGTCCACGTTCTACCGGATCTATGAAGCAGAAAGCCGACAGTATCTGGGAGGCCTCCGTGACAAGTTCGAGATACCAGAAGCAGGCATCCGAGGCTACAGAGGAGACCGCTACTACCGCATGCTAGAAGAGGACGGGATGATCTCCCCCGAGGCAGAGACCATGGGCAACACTGTCCTAGTAGGGAGAACGAGCCCCCCGAGATTTCTCGAAGAATATCGCGAGTTTGAAGTGAAAGGCCCCACCAAGAGGGACTCGTCGGTCACCATGAGACCATCCGAGCAAGGCATCATTGATCAGGTGTTCGTGACAGAGTCGATTGAAGGCAGTAAACTAGTGAAGGTCAAAGTCCGTGACCTGAGGGTCCCAGAGCTAGGCGACAAGTTCGCGTCCCGTCATGGACAGAAAGGTGTCATCGGACTACTTGTCCCACAAGAAGACATGCCCTTCACCGTAGACGGCGTCGTTCCAGACGTGATAATCAACCCACACGCAATCCCGTCGCGAATGACCATCGGCCAGTTCGTAGAAACACTCGGCGGCAAGACCGCATCACAGATGGGCGAGATAATGGACGGAACAGCCTTCGAGAACATCGGCCCAGAGGCCATCGGTGACATTCTCAACAAACTCGGATTCCAGAGTAGCGGGCGTGAAACACTCTACAATGGGATCACGGGCGAGAGACTGGCAGCCGACCTATTCATCGGCGTAGTATACTACCAGAAATTACACCACATGGTCGCAGACAAGATGCACGCGAGGGCCCGGGGACAGGTTCAGATGCTGACAAGACAGCCAACAGAAGGACGCGCACGCGGGGGAGGCCTTCGATTTGGCGAAATGGAGCGCGACTGTCTAATCGGGCACGGTGCAAGCGCACTCCTCAGAGACCGGCTACTAGAAGAATCCGACAAGTACGTGGCATATGTCTGCGAAGTCTGCGGCACCCTCGCATACCATGATATTAAACAGAACAAGTACATCTGCCGGATAGACGCCGAGAAGGCCCAGATCTCGCCGGTCGCAATATCATACGCGTTCAAGCTGCTCGTACAAGAGCTCATGGCGCTCGGAATCGCTCCTAGACTGAACCTAGAGGAGAGGGCCTAACCATGGCGCTAGCAATGGTGGACGAAGCTGCCAAGATAATACAGAGCATCCGCTTCAGCCTACTCTCCCCTGGGGAGCTCCGCAAGCTCTCAGCAGTCGAGATACAAGCCGCAGACACCTACGACGAGGACGGAGTACCAATAGTCTCAGGTCTCATGGACGGAAGACTCGGAACCCTCGAACCGCGACAGAAATGCAAGACATGTGGGAATACCGCGTCTGCCTGCCCCGGGCATTTTGGACATATCGAACTCGCCGAGCCGGTGATACACGTGAGCTTCGCCAAACTCATCCATCGTCTCCTCTCGATCACGTGTCGAAACTGTGGAAGAATCCTCCTCACCGAAGAGAAGATCGAAAAGTACAGAGCCAGACACGCTGAGCTAAAACAGCGCCTGAACACGGTCCCAGACGCCTTTCTAGACGAGATTATCCGGGACGCAAAGAAGGCCCAGCAGTGCCCCCACTGCAGCCAGAAGCAGTATCCGATCGAGCATGGAAAGCCCACAACCTTCCACGAGATAGTAGCCGAAGGCGGGGCGGTACGTCTAACCCCGAGCACAGTTAGAGAAAGACTTGAGAGAATAACCGACGACGACCTCATCCTACTCGGTCTCGACCCGAAAGCAGCACGGCCAGAATGGGCCGTGCTACAGGTAATGCCCGTTCCCCCTGTCTCTGTAAGACCAAGCATCACGCTAGAGTCAGGAATCAGATCAGAGGACGACCTGACACACAAGCTCGTCGACATAATCCGGATCAACCAGAAGCTTAGAGAAGCCCTCGAGTCCGGAGTACCCATCAACATAATCCAGGAGCTGCACGAGCTACTCCAGTATCACGTAACCACCTACTTCGACAACGAGGTCTCAGGTCTTCCGCCTGCCCGACACCGGTCAGGCAGGGCGTTGAAGACCCTCGTACAGAGGCTCAAAGGGAAGGAGGGTAGGTTCAGAGGAAACCTGTCCGGGAAGAGAGTCGACTTCTCAGCTAGGACAGTCGTTTCTCCAGATCCCAACCTGGACATCAACGAGGTCGGAGTCCCGCTCGACGTTGCGAGCAGGCTCACAATTCCCGAGAAGGTTACCGCGCACAACATGGACGAGATGAAGCGTCTCATCGACAACGGTCCCGACAACTACCCAGGGGCGTTGTACATCGTGCGTCCTGATGGGAGACGGGTTCGTCTAGAGTTCGTCACAGACAGGAAGGTGGTTGCGGAGGCTATGCAGCCAGGCTTTGTCGTGGAGAGGCATCTCCGGGATGGAGACATTGTCCTGTTCAACCGCCAGCCGAGCCTTCACCGAATGTCGATAATGGCCCACCGGGTTCGTGTCCTCCCGTACAAGACCTTCAGGCTCAACCCGACCGTGTGTCCGCCGTACAATGCGGACTTTGACGGGGACGAGATGAACCTGCATGTCCCGCAGGGAGAAGAGGCCCGGACAGAAGCTCGGCTATTGATGCAGGTGCAAGACCAGATTCTCTCACCAAGATACGGTGGACCCATCATTGGAGCGATACGCGACTCACTGACGGCGGGCTTCCTTCTCACTCAGAAGTCGACGAGTCTCGATCGGCATGACGTGTCGAAGCTCTTGGCGGCCGCGGGCTATGAAGGGCCCATACCCGAACCTGCCTCTGTTCGACCAGAAGAGAGGTGGACAGGCAAACAGATCTTCAGCATAGTAATACCAAAAGGCTTCAACTTTGTCTCAAAGTCTAATCTTTCCAGCTACTACAAGTGCGAGGACTGCAACAGGGGAGTATTGCACGACTGCCCCTTCGACGCGTTCATCGTAATCAAGGATGGGGTCCTCGAACAGGGCGTCATCGACAAGGCCTCGATAGGAGCAGAAAAGTCCGAGAGCCTATTCCACCGTATAGTCAAAGACTATGGAGCCGAAGAGGCTCGCCGATTCCTGAACGCGGTTACGCGGCTCTTGGACAGGTTCATGCTCCTCCGCGGATTCACATACGCGATGGACGAGCTGCAGACACCCGCAGCGGTCAAGGAGAAGATCTCTCGGGCCATAGCCAAGGCTGAGGAGAAGGTTGACGAGTACATCGACAACTACCGGAAGGGTTCTCTGGAACGTCTTCCCGGCCAGTCAATGGAAGAATCGCTTGAGATATACATCATGAACGAGCTCTCCCGGGCTCGAGATGTTGCGGGGGAGATAGCTGACCAGTACTTCCAGATGGATAACAGCGGGGTCATCATGAGTAGAGCCGGCGCCAGAGGGTCATCGCTGAACATCGGCCAGATGACCGCTAATGTGGGCCAGCAGTCTATCCGAGGCAAGAGGATCCTTAGAGGATACAGGGGAAGAGCGCTCAGCTTCTTCAAGCCTGGAGACGTGAGGGCTGCACCGCGGGGATTCGTCTATCACAGCTACCGTGACGGGCTAGAGCCGATAGAGTTCTTCTTC
This sequence comes from Candidatus Bathyarchaeota archaeon, assembly GCA_005882905.1. Lineage (GTDB taxonomy): Archaea > Thermoproteota > Bathyarchaeia > 40CM-2-53-6 > 40CM-2-53-6 > 40CM-2-53-6. The sequence goes on from VBBG01000037.1 coordinate 19,867, forward strand.
CACGCCATGGGGGGAAGGGAGGGGCTGGTCGATACGGCTGTCAGGACTCAGCAGAGCGGCTACATGCAACGCCGGCTCATCAACGCGCTCGAACACTTGAGGGTCGAGTATGACTCGACGGTCCGAGACTCGCGGGGCAACATTATCCAGGTCAGATACGGAGAGGATGGGGTCGACACGGCCAAGAGCGACCATGGAAAGGCAGTGAACATTGACAGGCTAGTTGAGCGTGTCCGGCTCACTATGAAGAAGGGGACATCGGCGGGCAAGGAGTATGTAGAGGAGCAGGCGGAGAAGGCCAGAGAGGTTCTGTCTCCGCTCATACTCAGCCGTCTGAGAAATACACTCCTCAACGCCAAGCTGACAAAGGCCGGGGTTGACGACGCGGTTGAGGGCGCCATCGAAAACTACAAGCGGGCTCTCGTCGAACCCGGAGAGGCCGCGGGAATAGTCTCGGCTCAGTCGATAGGCGAGCCGGGCACGCAGATGACCCTGCGCACCTTCCACTTTGCAGGCGTCAGAGAACAGAATGTTACGCTAGGTCTGCCGAGGCTCATCGAGATAGTTGACGCTAGGAAGATTCCGTCAACACCGAACATGACAGTGTACCTGGACCCCAAGCACCGGACGAGTAGAGAGAAAGCTCAGGAGGTTGCGACTCTCCTTACGCATACGACCCTGGGGGATATTGCCAGTAGTTTCGAGACGGACGTGACGCATATGCGTGTCGAGGTGAAGCTGAATCCTCAGGTGATGAGGGAGAGGGAGGTGACTGTCGCCGAGGTCCGGGAGGCGTTGACGCTGTCGAGCGCGGATGTGAAGGTCGAGTCTTACAATGTCGAGATAAAGGCGAAGGACCTGGAGATTCCCCAGTTCCGGAGACTTGTCACAAAGCTGAACGTTGCTCATATCAAGGGTATACCGGCGGTGAAGAGGGCACTGGTGGTGGAGGAGAAGGGCGAGTGGATCGTCCGGACGGAGGGATCGAGTCTCGCATTGGCGCTTGAGGTGCCGGGGGTGGACACGTCGCGGACGGTCAGCAACAGCATCAACGAGACGGCTGTGGTGCTCGGGATAGAAGCGGCCCGGAACGTTATCGTCAAAGAGGCGCTCGGGGTGCTCGAGGAGCAAGGGCTCGACGTTGACGTGCGGCATGTGATGCTCGTGGCGGACATGATGACCTCGTCTGGGGATGTTCTCCAGGTCGGACGACACGGAGTGAGCGGTGAGAAGGCGAGCACTCTGGCCAAGGCGGCGTTTGAGATTACTATCCCGACCATAGTGGATGCGGCGGTGAAGGGGATCACGGACACGCTGCGCGGCGTGGCCGAGAACGTGATAGTCGGACAGCAGATCCCCATGGGAACGGGACTGATCGAGGTCTCCATGTCGATGCCTCGCAGGACAGCGAAATAGGCCATGGTTGACGTGAACAAGCAGATACGGAGGGCGGTCAAATCCGGCAAGGTTGGGTTCGGCTCGAAGGACGCGCTGTCGAGCGCCGCGTCTGCCCGGGCGAAGCTGATCATACTCGCAAAGAACTGTCGGGAGTCTGACCGGGAGGATATTCTTCACAACGCTGAACAGTCGGAGGTTCCAGTCTACATCTTCCCGGGGTCCAGTCTGGATCTCGGGGCGGTCTGCGAGAAACCCTTCCCGGTGTCCGCGCTGGTCGTCCGCGAGGCGGGCGACTCGGAGGTCTTGAAACTGGTCGCTGAGAAAAAGTGATGCTCCAGCCCAAGATCAAGCTGACCAGCGAGGAGATGAAGTACATGGCCCTCTTCGAGAGCATTACGGGCGCGACGACCCAGGACTGTATTATTGACGAGAAGCTGGAGAGGATTATTTTCGTTGCGAAGCCGGGCGATATGGGGCTCGCCATCGGTAAGGGTGGGAAGAACATCAACATGCTCCGCCGGATGACCAGCCGGCAGATAGAAGTGGTCGAGTACGCTGAGACTCCCGAGGCTCTTATCAGGAATAGTCTGGCGCCTGCGCGGTTGAAGGAGATCCGGGTGACGGAACGGCCGGATAAGAAGATTGTCGTGGTCGAGGTCGACCCGCGCGACAAGGCGATCGCGATTGGCAAGAACGGGCGGACTATCGACAAGACGCGTCTTCTTGTGAAGCGCTACTTCGACATAGACCACGTAGTAGTCGCATAATACGCCGAGACTCGCACAATCTTTTTTCGTGGAGATCCGGGGTTTCTTGAGCGATTTTCCACGAAGAACGGTTGTCCAAAGAGCGCGTTTTGTGTCGCGGGAATTTTTTTATTTCCGAATCTTGGGAGGGGTCGTCTCGCTGTCTGAACCGTTTGTGGGGCGAGATTATCGGTTTCTCGCGCAAAACGGGCTGATCAGCAGTTTTCGGTAGTTGCCGTGTAGCGGCTCTCCAAGCGTGCGAAACCAGCCGCCTGGGACCCCCCCTCCCGGATTGCTGTTCAGGGCTTATTCTGAGCGATTTCTCGACGAGGATTTGTCGCGAGGGGGACGAGTGGCCGCGCGAGATGGAGCGATCGAGTTTTTGAAAAAAAGAATTCTTAGATTTTATTTTGCGATCCTGAATTGGATGTTACGGTTTTTTGGATGGGGTCTTGTTGGGCGAGGGGGCGTTATCCTTAGAAACAAGTCCGATGCCTAGGCTCTGCACTTTCAAGGGTCGAGGATTATGGGTAAGGCTTCGAGCGGTATGTTTGCGGGGCGGAAGCTGCGGAAGCGGCGGAAGGGCTTCCGTTGGGCTTATGCGCCTTACAAGCGGCGGATGCTCGGCCTCGACTACAAGGCCGACCCGCTAGAAGGGGCGCCGCAGGGCCGGGCCATCGTGCTAGAGAAGGTGGGTGTGGAGTGCCGTCAGCCTAACAGCGCCGTCCGAAAGTGCGTCCGTGCACAGCTCATCAAGAATGGCAAGGTCGTTACTGCTTTCCTGCCGGGCGACGGGGCGCTGAACTTCATAGATGAACACGACGAGGTGCAGATTGAGGGTATTGGCG
>VBBG01000038.1 GCA_005882905.1 Candidatus Bathyarchaeota archaeon
AAATTGGCGCTAGTCTGGGGAACAGTCTGCACCGAATGCCAGCTACTGGCAATCGAGAACTGTCCCCACTGCACGAGAGATCTATGTGAGAAACACAGCGGCCGCCACGACTGCGAAAGACTCAGATCCAGAGAATACGCAGTCGCAGGCTAGAACAGAAAGAATAGACCCGTAAATCATCATCTCTCGCTCGTTGTCTACCCAGTTCTCAGTTCTGAGCCACCAGAGTCTGAGGATGTCCGTATCGAGTTCTAAAGTCGCGGACCCCCATCTCCTCACCCATTACCACGACGGTGCTGTCGGATCGCCGCTGGTAGAATGGCATCTTCACCACACCAGCAGACACCCTCCGATCCCGGATCTTGATCTCGAAAGATTGA
>VBBG01000175.1 GCA_005882905.1 Candidatus Bathyarchaeota archaeon
TTTTGGGTATGTATATTCGACGACGAACTCTCGAGTTGTCGAAGCTTGATTCTAGGACTATCAGTCCGTCTCCGAGGAACTCCTCAAAGTTGGTGCCGAGCTGTTGCTTGCCCCAAGGTACTTCGCTGATCATTAGAGTCGTACAGTTAGCTGCTTCCAGGAATTTCAGCATGATATGAAGGAAGCTTCTTGCCTCTGCTGTGCTCTCGAACGCTGTCATTAGCGCAGAGAGAGAGTCAAAGACTAGTCTTCTGGCTTTGACGGTATGTAGGGCCTCAAGCACAGTCTCTAGCGCGGTGCTTACCCCTGCTTTCATAGTTGACTGGAGCGAGACCAGTTGCAGTCTACCCTCCTTCTCTAACACGTCGAGATCCCACCCGAACCGCCGAGCATTCCGTTTCAGCTTCTCGCCGCTCTCGATGACCGAAGCGTAGACCCCATTCTCGCCACACTTCACGGCTCCATGAACCAGGAACTGGAGACCTAGGGTCGTCTTCCCCGTTCCTGGCTGTCCGGCCACAATGGTCGTATCTCCGGGTACCAGTCCGCCTTCGATTAGTTTGTCGAGGCTTGGGATTCCTGTCTGAACTCGGTCATTCCCCTGTTGGAGCGTGGGAAATGCGGTTCTGCGAGTCTCCATTACCTTATTCCCTCCAGTGACCATAGTTTTACGGGTCCGACCTGTCGAAAGTTGACCTTTCTCTTGGCTCTCAAAACGTGGAGATACTTTGAGGCAGTGGACCGATTGACCCTGAGCTCCTTGGCTATTTCTCCGATAGAGCTGCCCGGTCTTTCTCCCAGAGAGTGGACTATCTTATTCTCGATAATATCGAGGTGCCCATCTTCGGAATCGAATCTGGCTGTCAATTTTGACTGCCAGTTGAGACGGTCGGCCCTGATTATCATAAGGTGCGTGTTACCCGCACAGTGGAATAGCGGTCATCCCGAAGCGGATAAATGCCAAAGCAGATCTCAGCTGGGTCAATGCAAGCCCCCGTAGTGCTGAAGCTCGGAGGATCGGCCATCACAGACAAGTCGAGGATTTGTACTCCACGACTGGACCTAATTCACCGTGTCGCTGGCGAGATTGCCGCATATCAAAGACCGTTGATTCTTCTGCACGGCGGGGGGTCATACGCCCATCCCTTCGTCACGAAAGACCTTGTTCTGAGTGGTTTCAGAGGCCCATCTCAACTGAGAACCGCCTCAGAGATTGAGCTCAACCTTGACCAATTAACAAGGATCATTGGCGTCGCACTGCTCCTCCGTCGGCGAGCGTTCGTTCCGATTCAGCCTATGAGTTTCATGACGCTGCGTGGTGATGACGTGGGAACTTGCTATCTTCGCCCTCTGAGCGATGTATTATCACTAGGGATCATTCCTCTCATCCACGGAGATCTGGCCGTAAATGAAAGAGGAGGACTCGGAGTTGTCTCAGCAGACCGTATCGCGTCACTGTTGGGGGAGAAGATGGAAGTCTCAAGAGTCCTATTCGGTTGCGACGTAGACGGCGTATATCCTGCTAACCGAGACAGCTCGAAGAGTTCGAGACTAGTCGGAATTGTCGACAAGAGGAACCATTCCACGGTGCTGAACGGCCTCGAGCTGTCGACGAAGGATGCTACCGGAGGTATGCGGGGAAAAGTCCTCGAGGCTCTGAGACTTGCTAGACACGGTGTCGAATCCTACATCTTCAACCTAACTAATCCGTCGAACCTCACGCAACTGCTCAGCGGGAGCTCATCCGTTGGCACAAGGTTTGTTGCTTGGAAATAGATACTCAGTAAGATCTGGCGACAATTTCCTCGGCCAGTCTTGAGAGCTCCTGCCGGTATGATGACTCTTTCAGAGCCGTGAGGTGTTTCTTGGCTTCCTCCATATACCTGACTGCTATTTGCCTGCAATCCGTCTCAGCTGGGGTTTCGCTGACTATGGCTCGGGCTCTGGATACCATTTTGTGGGATATTCTCTCCGAACTGAGGATCCTTCTCAGCTCGGACCTCTTCTTGGCCGAGAGGAATCGCAACGCCACTATGATCGCCGCGTTTCCCAGCTTGTGTTCGACCACGTCCTTGGCCTGCTGCTTCCCAGTCTTGTGCCCGCAAATATCTAGCACGTCGTCCATTATCTGGAAAGCGAGTCCGGCTTTCCAGCCGAACAATCCGAGGGATCTGACAACGTGACGATTAGCACTGGCTGCATGTGCTCCTATCTGTCCAGCAGCCTCGAACAGAGCGGCCGTCTTCTTTCCCACCATGTTTAGGTAAAGATCAAAACTCGGTTGGACGATTCTGTTCTTGAGGAGATAGGGGTCTTCTCGCCCTGCCTGTTCAAAGAGCAGGTCAAGCCTTTCCCCATCGATTATCTCCTTCATCGCCCTGACCGCTATCCTCCGAACATCGTCAGTTGCCGGACAGTCCCGGATGAGATCGTCGAGAACTTCTCGATAGAACATGGCCACCAGTAGGGCAACAGAATCCCCCAAGACGACTCGAAGTGTTGGTCTGCCCCTTCTCACTTCTCCTCGGTCGATTAGGTCATCCATGACTAGTGAGTAGTTGTGGATCATCTCGACGACGGCTGCTGGTACTATTGCCCGCTCGAGACGTCCACCAGCTGCTCCACAACAAAGCACAACCATGGCGGCTCTCATCCGCTTGCCGCCAGCTTCGAAGTGATAGTCGAGTGAGGGTCTGAAATCCTTGGCTGAGCCGTTCCCTAAAGCAGCGAGGATAGTTGGGTCCACGCGCCTGCCCAGTCGAATCGTCTTTCGAAGATCCCGTTGGCTCAATTCTGCTTTTCCGATCTCGTCCCGCGTCGAACAGATTGGCTGGTCAAGGTTTTCGAATTATCCGGCAGTCCTCAAAATCAGCTGGGACGAAAGAAACTACTGCAATCCCGGCCGTCGCGTGTCGATCAGAATCACCTCGTACCAGTGACTTACGCCGTCAGAGAAAACGTGATACGAGTTTTGCACATTCAGGTTCGGATACCTTCTCGCGGCCCTGCCTTCTGCGACGGACCGCAGTGAGATAGATCTTGTGAACTTTGACGAACCCATAGCTTTCTGCCTTCTTCCGGAGACAGGTCTCGGCTTTCGTGCACCTCCGCGTCGGAGTCTTACCCTGACTACAACGATGCCGGGCTTGGCCTTGTATCCAAGTCGTCTAGCTGTCGGCAGATTAGTTGGGCGAGGAACTCGTTTGATGACTGGCTCGCGTCTCCAGGTGATTGCTGACCGTCTCAGCCAGTCTTTGAATTCGGGCGTTCCACCTTGCCACCAGTCTGCCATGTAGGAGTATGCCATCTGACGGATCCTCTGGTCGCAAGCGAGTTGAATGTCTGATAAGGATTACTGGCTTTGGGAATTTCAACACTGTTAAATCTGCCTCTCTGGATGGGATCAGCCAATCCGGAAGTGCGACCCGGCCGTTGGCTCAAGAGGCTAAATTGCTGAGGAGGGCTTATGCTCCGGCGCGACTTGCCATGAAGTATCACCCTTACTATCACGGGAAGATAGAGATCGCTCCAAAGGTGCCGGTCAACTCGTACGATGACTTCGCAATTTGGTATACGCCGGGAGTTGCGGATCCCTGCAAGGAGATCCAGCGGAACCCGGAACGGGTCTTTGATTACACCAACAAGTCAAACGGCGTGGCAATAGTCACCGATGGGACTCGGGTACTTGGACTTGGCGATATTGGTCCCGAGGCCGGATTACCAGTGATGGAGGGAAAGAGCCTGCTCTTCAAGTACTTGGGCGGGGTCGATGCTTATCCGATCTGCCTCGGTACCAAGGACCCTGTACAGATCGAGAACGCGGTG
>VBBG01000176.1 GCA_005882905.1 Candidatus Bathyarchaeota archaeon
TTCTGAAGAAGTAGACGGTCGCTGCCATCGCCCAGGAGATACTCAGTAGGATTGTGAAGATCAGACGGAGGGGCGTGAAAACCGATCCCAAGGCCAGCAAGAGAACGATGAAGACGCCGACCAGCACAAGGGTGGTCAGGTTGAAGAAATCGGAGCCGGTAGAGTTTGTCAGGTCCGTGACAGACGCGGTGGCCCCGCCGACGTACATTACAGACGATCCGAGGAGGGGGACCTGGCTCTTGAGACTCCCAACATTCTCACGAATCCGAGCGACCGTCGCTATCGCCGTATCAGAATACGGCTCGCTCGAGAGACTCGCCCAGACCATGGCCGACTTGCCGTCATTACCGAGGAATGGCTTCATGCTCAGAATCATGGCCTGCTGCTGTGCCGGGTTCAGTTGACCGAAGCTCTTGAAAGGGATGGGATTGCCCGAGGGATGGGTGAGTCCATAGACCTTCGAGACTCCTGGAACTGCCAGTGTCGAGTTCTCCGCATACGATATCGCTTTCAAAGCTGTCACATTGATCCAGCTCCCTGAGACCAAGAGTACATGGGTCTGGACGATCGTGTAGGTCGGAGTTACGGTTCCGGCCCCAAAGCCCTGGCTCATGACATTATAGCCAGCTCTACTCTCGAGAGTAGAAGGAATCTGGGCGATGAAGTCATGGCTGGTCTGGGATGAAAAGACGGTGCTGGCAGCCGGCAGCGAGATGGCCAGCGCCACTAGGAGAACCAGCTTCGAGTGCTTTGCGGTGAACTGCGCCGCTCGGGCGTAGTAGTTGCCGCTCTTCTCCTTTCCCTTCCTCCACAATCCCAGCCCACGGGGCCAGAAGATCCGATCGCCGAACAGCGAGAGAGCGGCCGGGACGAGGGTCAGAGCGACGAGCAGAGCCACAGATATGCCGAGCATGACGGCTATACCGATCGATCGGAGCAGACCAAAACTGGCAAAGGCCAACGTGCCGAAGGCAATGATGACCGTCGCTCCGCTAGTAGCAATACTCTCTCCAGCCCATGTAACAGCTCTCTCGACAGAATCATCCTTCCCTCTACCCATCCTCCGCTCCTCCGAATACCGGCTGACGAGGAAGATGCAATAGTCGGAGCCGGCGCCCAGCATTGAGACCGGGAGCAGCGTCAACACCAGATAGTGTACTCTGGTGATGACCGAGCCGACTGCGAAGACGAGTCCGAAGGCTATCCCTATCGATAGGCCTATGGCTATGATCGGGATTAGTGGCGCGACGATTGACGTGAAGAAGATGCCGACGATCACGAGGATCAATGTTACTGTTACTGGGTCGATACGCTCGATGTCGGTGACGGTCTGGGTCTGAATGTCGTAGTTGAAGGCCGGTTCGCCGGTGACGTAGACCGTGAGGTCCTCGTTACTGGCTGTGTTGGCTATCCCGACATCCTGTCTGATAGCGGGTATGCTGTTCATCGGGTCTGGTCCGCCGCTCTTGAAGTCGATTATCACGAGCATGGTATTGTTCTGAGCGGACACAAACTGGAAGTAGACGTCGCTGCTCGTCCTCACCGGATATGTCGCAATGTTATAGTTCCGAAGCACTTGCTGCGCGAGACCGGCGAAGTCACTGTCTGTCGCCAATGCCCCGAGGTCATAGACATAGCCAATGATGGTGTGCTGGATCGGGTCTGCCATTGTAGCCTGAGCAACAGCGTCTACGCTGAATGTCCTTATCGCGGGCGGGTCGTCCCAGCAGTTGTTATTCGAGCAGCTTCCCGACCCGGAGCTGTACATGTTGAAGAATCGTGCGGCAGAGACAAAGAGGCTCAGAGCCTGAGAGTCTAATGGGAGCGATTGGACGAAGGGAACCGTGATGTTGTAATAGGAAGGCTGAGTCGTCAGCAATGGACTCCCCTTCGTCACGTTCTGTGCCCTAGCGAAGGGAGGGGAGCTCGACAACAGCTCGGACTGCGTGTAGTTCTGCGCGGTGAATGTCTGATTCCATGATTGATAGAAGAGCTTGAGATAGTCGAAGGCGACCGTCTGATAGCCTGACGGAGTCTGAGCGGAGACAATAGGCCAGCTATCGTTGTAGGCTTGGAGACTGTAAGCCGCCAGCTGGGCCTGAGTGATATTTGAGGGTGCAGAACTGATCTGTGAGACCCAGTCGTTCACGTACACGCTTGGAATGCCAAACTCTATGTTCGTAGCGAATGTAGTCGTGTTCTTGGTCTGGTAAAGTTGCAGATGGACAATGCTGGTATAGCTCACTAGCAGCTGGTAGTAGATGTCGTAGATGCTGGTGATGTTGTTAATGTTCGAGAGTTTCCCATCGTTACGCAGCGTCCGGTTCAGCGCTAAGGTGAAATCCCTAACATCGTTCCCCCGGACATCGTTCGATGTGATCACGACTATAGCGCTGGTTCCTTGGTCGATGCTGAACTCTTTGCCGACGAGGTCTAGGGCCATGCTGGATTCGGAGTTCTTGGGATTGAAAGCTGTCTCATTATAGACGATCACGCTCTGAACTTGGAGAATAGCGGGGATGCTGAGCGCGAGTGCGGCAAGCCAGATCGCGAAGACGGCCCTGTTGTGCCGAATTATGGCGCGAGCTAGCCCGGTGAATAGCATATTAGCTCCTTGAGGAATCGAAACGATCGAAAACCGGGACGGCGGCCATAAAGTCGTACTGTAACCGGGAAAGGGTTCAGGGACGCTAACAGGGTCGGCCTAGGCACTCCTATAAGTCAAGAGACAGAAGGCGGATCTAGGAGATTGAGATTGGAGCCGATAACTCTCCTTCTCGCCCAGACTTGCCCCAGACTAGCCAAGAAGGAGGAGAATCTCAAGACCATCGAGAAGCAGGCTAGTTCAGCGAGGAGGAAAAACGTCGATCTTCTCATATTTCCAGAGCTGCATCTCACCGGCTATACAATGCAGGACGAAGTGTACAACCTAGCAGAGCCGGTTCCCGGGCCAAGCGAGAGGAAGGTCGAGAAGATGGCGAAAGAGCATGGCCTGCACATCGTATTTGGTATGCCTGAGGAGAGCGAGGTCAAAGGCGTTATTCACAACACAGCTTTGTTTGTCGGGCCGAAGGGGCTTGTGGGCAAGTATCGCAAGATCCATCTTCCAACGCACACTGTTTTCGAGGAGAGACGATACTACCGTCCCGGGAATGAAGCTCCAGTCTTCGATACCCCTCTTGGAAAGATAGGGCTGACAATCTGCTATGATCTCTATTTTCCCGAGCTGACACGATTGGAGGCGCTTGGTGGTGCTGAGTTAATCGTCTGTATCTCTGCCAGTCCGGGTCTGCGGCGGCGGTTTTTCGAGAGTTTCTGTCTCAGTAGAGCTATGGAGAATGCTGTCTATCTCGCCTATGTCAACAGAGTGGGAATTGAGGATGGTAACCAGTTCTGGGGCGGGAGTAGGGTTGTTGCGCCAAACGGGTCTGTATTGGTCCAGTGCAAGTACGATGTTGAGGATTTCCAGCCGTGCAAGCTTGACCTAGCTGAGGTGTCAAGGTCCCGCGCGTTCATTCCCACGATAAAGGATCTTGATCCACAGCTCTTCGACCAGCTCAGAGAGAAGAGCAGGGAAGCGTAGAGCTTGTCTGGACATTATCGGAGGCTTAGTCTTACGCAAGGAGCCTCGTTGTGCGTTGTTGGAATCATGGTAGGACTATTGTTTCTCTTTGCCGCTCCGCAAGTAAGGCCTTTGTCTCTAGGGCTACTATTTTCTCGGACGATCAGCCATCACAAAACTGAGGCTTCCGATGATTTCAGAATTGTCGTCCAAGATCCCAGTACTGGGATTGAAGATTGACAAGCATACTCTAGAATCCGTTTCTCCAAACAAGGCCCGCATCATGTATGCATCAGGTGCGATATCTTCTATGCTTCTCCCGTTTCTCGTCTTACCAACCGCTTACGTAATCAGCATTCCTGTTGGGATCGTATTTACGCTGCTTACATTAGCGAACAGTCTCTTTACAATCTACTTTAGCTCGCACGTTGGGGATCTTCACCGGGCCCGTAT
>VBBG01000039.1 GCA_005882905.1 Candidatus Bathyarchaeota archaeon
CTGCGCACTAGGCTCGACTCTAGCCATCGTCGTATCGCCGAGGCAGGAGCTGTGGGCAGTCCCAGCAGCGTCGTCTTTCCTCTGAACCCCGCGGTCGAAGGCTGGGTCGAGACTATTCCTGTAGCGCTGAGGTTCTGGACATACTTCCAGACCTGGGTATGCGCCCGGGGCTGTTCCTTGTACTCCTCGCACGCCATCTTGTAGGCTATCTCACTCTCGCCCATCGACGCGTACGTCTCCTGTGTCCGCTCCAGGGTCCTAGCAAGGCCCAGGAGTAGTAGCTTCTCGTGCAGGTTCAGGTGCTGGGCGTAGTCTGTTCTCATCACCGGGTAGACGCTCTGGGCCGCGGCCCGGACATGCTCCGCCCGGACCTCCCGCGATCCTTCAGTATCGGCGTATTTTCCTGCGCGCCAGACCAGTTCGATCGCGTATCTCGCGTCGCCTGCTGGCGCCGCCATGTCCGCCACGAAGTCCACGACCTGTTCTGATATCGTCCCTTCCTTGAACGCCAGCTCTACTCGTTCTCTGAGGATGGATTCTAGCTGGCTGGTCGAGTATCGGTCGAGCCGTATCAGGTTCCGCTGCAGTGTACTCTGGGTACTCCTATCGAGATCCTGCAGCTTCTCTATCTCCCGCAGTACCACTATCAGCGACAATCGTATGGGACGACCGGGCCGCTCCTCCTGGATACGCGTCAGATTGTAGAGGCTTGTCGATCCTTCCGCGGCGATCAGGACATCGGCCTCGTCGAGTGTGAGAATAATGTGGAGGTTCTTCGTCTCCAGCTGGTCCAGCAGTATATGCAACAGTTCTTCGCTGGAGAATCCGCGCTGGGGAAACTGCGGGGTGAACTTCTGCAGTACCTGTTTGAGGATCATGAAGAGGCTGCCGCGGAACTCGCGACAGTTGACATGGATGTACTGCAGGTTCTGCTTCAACGTCCGGGCGGTGCGTTGAATGTCCATCCCGAACCGTTGCGTCAGCACCGTCTTCCCTGTTCCGATCTCTCCGGTGATCAGGACCTTCGGGCTGGTGGTTCCGGGCTTGTCTATGACGGATCGGAAGAGTTCTGTCAGGAAGCGTAGCTGGGTCTCCCGGTGGGGAAGGCGTGGTGGTAGCCATTCCAGACTCAGCGGCTCCTCGTTCTTGAATATGGTCGGTTTGGAGAGTGCTTCTCGGACGATCTCGCCTGGTGCGACTAGGCTGTTCTTCTGCATCTGATTACTTCCACCGTGTAAGCTCCTAAACTGTACTGTTGAACGTATAAGATGAGCAGAGAGGAGTGAAAGTAAACTCTCCGGGAGAGGAGCAGGGCTGAAACAGCCAACACCATACTACTTTTCAGAGTAGAAAAGATAGCATATTTCAGTCAGAGAAATCGTTCGGAACAAGCCCGGATCAGCGAGCCGGGAGGGGGGTCCCAGGCGGCTGGTTTCGCACGCTTGGAGGGCCGCCACGCAGCAACTACTGAAAAACGCCAAACAGCCCGTTCTGCGCGATAAACCGGGAATTTCGCGCAGTTCTGTTTCAGATGGCGAGACGACCCTCTCTAGAATTTAGAAATAAAAAAATTCCCGCGACACAAGAGTGCTCTATGGAGCACGATCCTTGCTAGGAATCGCCCGGAACAAGCCCAGATCACAGATCCAGGCATCTGATTCACAACTGCGACTTTTCCGCGCTGAATCATGCCGATAACTCGCACCTACGAAAACCTCCGATCCGCCCACTCTCCGCCTAGAACAACGAGACTCGCCAGAATCGGCTTCAACTGGCAAGACCCCCCTCCAGAAAATCTCGAAAGCGTTGATCCTCGCGACGCGAGAATGCTCTTTGGTGCGAGGCAGAGGTGATGGTTCTAGCCGAAGTACTTCTTGACCATCTTCACGCCCACATCGCTCGCAGCCCACTTCTCGCCGTTGAACTTGACAGCCCCCAACCGTTCCAGATTCGCCAGATGCTCGCCCAGCTTGTCCGGCGGAAACCCCTTCTCCTTATGGCCTGGATAGACCTCGCCCAACCCCCGCGCAATCTCACGCGCACTCCGCGGAGTCTCACATATCCGGACGATCTGAATATTCACCTCGGTGGTTGTCAGTATCCGGAAGATCTCCTCTTCCGACATCCTCGGCTTCGTCAAACCGAAACTCGTCGTACCGGACACCTGTGTCGGACCCACTTTCGGCCCATTCCGATGACGCCGCAAGAACGAATACGACAACGCGCCCCACGTACCGATCAGCAAAGCCCAGAGAAAGCCTGCATTCTCCAGTAGCCCGAAGACCCCCTCGAACTGCAACACCGCAACATCTGTCAGCATATCTTATCTCACCCTATGCAACGCCGCCATCTCAATACCCGCCGCACCCACCCGGTAGGCGTACACCTTCATGTCCGTAAAAGCGCCCGGCATCTTCAACACCCGCATCTTACGCGCATAATCCTCAGACCCGAACGGCTCCGTAGAAAGATCAACAACCCCATCACTCAAGTGCTTCACAGTATTCTCGACATGGTCAGTATGAATCCCCTTGTTCGCCATTAGAATATACAATCCCCCGCTAGCGCGCACGTGAGCCTGCAACAGCTTCAGCGTCTGCTCCACCGCCGGAAAAGGAGCACTACGAATCACATCACTCAGACTATCCACAACAAGCGTACAGGCTCCCAATGGCGCAACAACCCTCGGAAACTCTTTCGCCAACAGGTTCGCCGGACCAATATCCCAGCTAACCTCCCCCGCCACCTTCTCCCGTTTCATCCCAAAACTGTCAATGAACCACATCTTCCGCTGCTCAAAGAACCGCTCCAGTGTCCAGCCATACACACCCATCTCCGACACGATATCCTCCCAGGACCGGCCCGTAGTGAAGTAGACAGACGGCCGACCATCCAACAAGCCCTGGTACATTATCTGCTGCGCATAAGGCGTCATCCCCGTATCCGCCTCGCCGAGAAAGAGGATAATACTCCCGCCGGGCAGACCACCCAGTGACTCGTCGAACGCTGAGATCCCACTCTTCAAATTCTGCACCATTCTAGATCAAACCTGACGTCGCTGGCCCGTCCAGCCTTGCTGGTCGATAGCCGTCCCTTGTCCTTGAACCCCTTGTTCCACTACCCTCCCCACCTCGGATACTGGAACAGTCCCCGACTCAGCTTCTTCGTACGTGTCAGCGCCGGCTTCGACGCTTTCTCCGCGGACTATGGAGGCGTCGTTGTCGGCTAACACTACGAACACCAATCGGCCCCTTCAACTCGACACCCTCACGGCCGATCGTGAACGCAAAGTCGTTCAGACTGTGACTCGTCCCACGCATCTTCCGGACATACACCTTCCGGAGAACCGAGGACTGCCGGACCAGCGAGAGGACCATCACACCGGTAGCCAGGAACTCCTCGATACCATATCGGCTGATCAGCCCCGAACCCTCAACGATCTCCGTCGTCATCAAGGTCGTACAGCCAACATCCTTCAGCAATAGCCCGATCTCGAGGAAGATCTCGCGCAGCGTGTTCAGATCCGTCACCCGGAAACCAAAACCGGGAAGCGAATCCACAACCAGCCTCGTCGCACCAAGCTGCTCAACGAGAATCTTCACCTCAGACAACTTCGACCGGAGATTGTACAGTATCGACTGCAACGACTCCTGCTCCGCGATCTCCGTCTCGACGCGTTGGTAGACAGCATCGACCATACCGATCTTCCGCTCCGATTCGAGCTTCTTGAAATCCCAGCCGAAACGGAGCATGTTCGCTCTGAACTCCTGTGGAGGCTCCTCAGTCGAGACATAGACACCTGGCTCACCGTAGCGTGTAGCGCCCTTGTACAGATACTGGCCGCAACAGATGGTCTTCCCACAGCCAGCCCCCCCGGCCAATAAGACCCTCGCGCCCTTCGGGAAACCTCCCTCGAGCACGTGGTCCAGGCCAGGGATTCCAGTGTGGACCCTTTCGATAGCAACTGACTCTGCCATAATATCCCGCTCGAAAGCAGGAAACACCGACAATAAGACTAGAGTAACTAGTCCCGAACCAGACAAGTAACACTGACACAGAACAACCCCGGCCAGTGACACACCGCCAAGACCAAGGAACCTTTTTAGGGCAAGCAAACCCGCAATCCCAACCTTCGTGACAGTGGATGCCTGAACGGGGATACTCGATCACAGGCCTCGACCCAGACCGGACGGTAAAATGCTCAGGCCGACAACTCAGAATATCCCCCAAAGCATCAGTCGAAATCTGCAGAACAATCAGAGGAATGAAACTGCCCGACGCGAAAAAACTTCTAGAACGAGTAGTCGAGAAGAAACAGGCAATAGCATACCGACACTACAAGAAAGAAGTCCCACACCGGAGACAGCTCACCGAACCATGGTTCGCCGGAAGATTCCCGCAGAAAGCAGCCGGCAGACTCCTCCGCCTACTAGAAGAGCTCGAAGCAAACGCCGAATACCGTAACTTGGATACTGAACGGCTCAAGATAATACACGCAGCCGCCCAGCGCGCAAACAAGATCCCGAGACGCAACCCGAGAGCCTTCGGACGCTCAGACCTCCTAAAAGCAACAACCACGCACATCGAACTGGTAGGCTTCGAGGCAGAATAGCCCCATGTCAGTAACCAAATACTTCATCAAAGACGTATCCCGCCGACTCGAGATCGACGAACTACTCCAGAACGATCTCAAACGAGCAGGATACAGCCACGTAGAACTCACAAAAAGCCCCGTCGGAACCCGCGTCGTAATCTACGCGGCAAAACCCGGAATGGTCATTGGCCGAAGAGGCCAGAGCATAAAGGACCTAACAAAACTCCTCGAGACAAAATTCGGCATAGAGAATGCCCAGCTATCCGTAGCAGCCATCGAAATCCCAGAACAAGACCCGAAGGTTGTCGCCTCACAAGTCGCCCAAGCTTTACAGCGCGGAGTCCACTTCAGAAGGTCCGCCTACTGGGCAATACAGAGGGTCATGGAATCACAAGCCCTAGGAGTAGAGATCATTATCAGAGGAAAACTCACAACCGAACGCGCCAGATACGAGAAGTTCAGAGCCGGATACCTCCCACGGGTCGGAGACCCAGTCCTCAAGAGCGTGAAGGTCGCCGTAACGGACGTCCAGCTAAAGCAAGGACTCTTCGGGATAAAGGTCCGAATCCTACCGCCCAACATCAATTTTATCGACAAGCCCACGATGAAGATAGTCGCAGCGGCGGTAGCACAACCAGTCATAACGGAAGTGTCAGTACCAGCTCCGGCGGCCTCGGAAGTCGAAACAGAGAAGCAGGAGGAGGCAACAGTTGGCAATCCTACGCAAGCGTGAGATAGGACAGATGCTTCCCGAGGAACGGGAAAAGAAAGTCTCGGAACTGAGAGCCGAGCTTACAACAATACGGACACAGGTGAAATCCGGGGGCACAGTTGACAACCCGGCCAGAGTAAGAGAACTACGCCGGGCCATAGCAAGACTCCTCACCGCCCAGAACCTCAAAGCCCAAACGGAGAAAGCATAGTAGATGCCGATCACTTCCCGGAACATCCTAGCACACGAATGGATAGGCCTCGAAATCACCATCAAACAGAGTCCAGATCCGAAACTGAATGGTCTCTCCGGACTCGTTCGAGACGAGACAAGGAATACACTAGTCGTAGAGACACAGGGAAGGACTGGCAGAATCGCAAAACCCAACACCGTATTCATCGCCAAGCTGCCGACAGGAGAAACAATGACAGTTGAAGGAAGTATGCTAAAACACCGGCCAGAAGACAGAATAAAGAAAGGGCTGAGCAGATGGTAGTACGCAACATCGGACTAGAGGTCAAACCGCCAAAATCCGGATGCAACGATCCTGCATGCCCCTACCATGGGAACGTCTCCGTCAGGGGAAGAGTCTTCGAAGGAACAGTCTCAACCTCAAAATCCCCAAGAACGGTCTCTGTAGAACGAGCCTATCTCCACTATTATCCAAAATACAACCGGCACGAGCGGCGCAGGAGCAAGACCCTAGCCCACAACCCTCCATGCATATCCGCAACGACAGGCGATCACGTGACAATCGCTGAGTGCCGACCCCTCAGCAAGGAAGTCTCCTTTGTCGTTATCGACAGAAAGGGAGTGGCAGAGTAGACATGCCAGCACCGAAGACAAGGGCCGTCAGCGCCCGTGGAATGGTCGAATACAGGCCAAGAATTGCCAGAGGCCTACCAGTCGGCTCTCGGATGACCTGCGCGGATAACACCGGCGCGAAAGAGCTGAAGCTGATAAACGTACGGGGATACCACGGACGCCTCCGCAGGGTCCCCGCTGCTTGCGTCGGGGATATGATAATGGTCTCAGTCACCAAGGGTGCCCCCGATCTTAGGAGACAAGTCTTTCCAGCCGTCGTTGTCAGACAGGCAAGAGCGTTGCGAAGGCCCGACGGGACGCGACTCTCCTTCGAGGACAACGCCGCCGTAATCATGACGCCCGAGGGAGAAATGAAAGGAACAGAGATCAGAGGACCAGTCGCGCGCGAAGCCGCAGAGAGATGGCCCCGAGTAGCAAATCTAGCCTCGACAGTGATATAGAGATTGACAAGCTCAAAGCCGTCAAAACAGAGAAAACTCCTCTTCCAGGCTCCGAAGCACAGACAACGGAGAAGGCTCTCAGCTCGACTCTCGAACGATCTGACCGGTAGACACAGAATCAGAAGAGTCCCACTCAGAACCGGCGACAGAGTCCGCATAATGCGGGGAGAATTCGCAGGACTCGAAGGAAAAGTCGAGCGAGTGGAATATTCTACCGGAAGGATCTTCGTCGAAGGAATGACACGAGAAAAGGTGGCTGGCGTCTCATCAAAGCTTCCAGTACACTCCAGCAAGGTGCTCATTACCGAACTGAACCTATCGGACAAGTGGCGGAGCGGAATATTGTCCGAGAAGGCAAAGAGCGCGGAGGCATAGAAAGTGGCGAGAAAATCTGGACCCAGACAGCTGAAACGAGAACCGGCCCCAGGATTCTGGCCGATACGTCGGAAGGAAATGGCTTGGGCACCCATGACCAGACCCGGTCCGCACCGTCGCGATAGAAGCCTCCCACTCGTCATCGTCATACGTGAGAATCTGGGATACGCAAGAACCGCAAAAGAGGCGATCCACATCATCAGTACTGGCAGAGTCAAAGTCGACGGAGTCGTCCGAAGAGACCATAGATTCCCAGTGGGCCTAATGGACGTGCTACAGATCGAGGGTTCCCCCCAGAGCTTTCGGATTCTACCCAGACCCAACAAAGGACTGACCACCGTACCCATCGAAAAGGGAGAGTCCGAATTCAAGCTCTGCAAGATAGTTGGAAAGAAAACCGTTGAAGGCGGGCGGACCCAGCTCAACTTTCACGACGGGCGCAACCTGATTCTTCAAGCTCGCGAGCCAAGACAGAAACCTGGAGAGGAGTACGCAGTTGGAGGCGCAATACAACTAGGACTCCCCGAACAAAAAATAGTCGGCCACATCCCATTCCAGACGGGAGCTATCGGTCTCGTCGTCGATGGACGAAACCAAGGACACTTCGGCAAGATCTTCTCAATAACACCAGGAACCCACGCGCGTCGGAAGGGAGGTAGGATCGAGACGACAGACGAGGCATTCGAGACCCCCGCAGCCTACGTGATACCTATTGGCATGGGAACGCCCCTCATCGGGCTAGGAAAACAGTAGAATGTCCAAACCCAAAGGTGACGATGAAGTGAGTAATCCCTTACGCGTCGTTAGGATCGAAAAGGTCACCCTGAACATAGCGACAGGCAAATCCGGGGAACCCTTAGAAAAGGCGAAGAAAGTTCTCAACCAGCTGACTGCAAGGACCCCAGCAACAAAGAAGGCGAAAAAAGCCATCAAGGACTTTGGAGTGAGAAAAGGAGAACCAATAGCCGCGGTCGTGACGCTCAGGGGAAAAGACGCAGGCGAATTCTTGAGAAGAGCCCTAGACGCGGTCAGCAACAAAGTCAACGAGTCCAGCTTCGACGAGTATGGCAACTTCTCCTTCGGAATCAAGGAGCATATCGAGATCCCCGGAACCAGGTACGTCCCCGAGCTGGGAATATTCGGAGCAACCATTCACGTGACGCTCGGACGCCCGGGATACCGGATTAGATCCCGCGGAATACGGCCGGCCAAGATAGGGCACAACCACTACGTGTCCCGAGCGGAAGCGGTAACGTTCATGCAGAACAACTTCGGCACAAACATAGCAAGCTGAACCGGACATGGCCAAGATCAAACCAAAGAAGCAGAGGAAGTATGGGAAGGGTGCTCGCCCCTGCAAACGATGCGGCCAGTACGGTCCGATCGTCAGAAAATACGGACTCAACTTTTGCAGACAATGCTTCAGAGAAGTAGCAGTAGGCCTCGGATTCAAGAAATACATGTGACAACTCATGGAACCAATATCAAACATGTTCTCATCCATCCTCAACAACGAGCGGAGACACAAGCACGAGTGTATCGTCTATCCCGCATCCAAACTGATGGGACAGGTTCTCCGGGTCATGCAGAAATATGGCTACGTGGGAGAGTTCGAGTTCGTGGACGACGGCAGAGGAGGAAAATTCAAGATTCAGCTCTTGGGACGGGTCAACAACTGCGGCAGCGTACGACCAAGATTCTCCACCACAATAGGCGAATTCGAAAAATGGGGCAGACGATACCTTCCCTCGCGAGACGTCGGCATCCTCATACTGACAACCCCGAAAGGAGTCTTGGCACACAAAGAGGCACGCGAAGCGGGCTCAGGCGGACAACTCCTCGGATACGTCTTCTAGAGGGCGAGGAACCACGGCACGATTTGAGACTCTTCAGAGAACCCTTCAGGTACCAGAAAACGTCAGCGTACAAATAGAGGGCCGAATTGTAAAAGTGAAGGGGCCACTAGGCGCCCTCGTCGAGGACCTTTCACACCTGCCAGTCTCACTCAGCGTCGAACAGAACCAGGTCCGGCTACAGACCGTGTGGCCGCGGAAGCGAGAGATTGGAATGCTGGGAACCGCCGCCGCCCATGTAAGAAACATGATCAAAGGGGTCACGCAGGGATACAAGTACGATCTGCGGACTGTCTACGCCCACTTTGCCATCACGGTAAAAGTGGACGAGAAGGCGAAGGTCTTGAAGATTGAGAACTTCACAGGCGAGAAGACGCCCAGGTACGCACAGATCCTCGATGGCGTGAAAGTTGCCATCAAGGGCGATGACATATCAGTTGAAGGCGTAGACCTGAACTCTGTAAGCCAAACGGCCGCGAATATTCAGGATAGCACGAAGATCAAAGAGAAGGATCTGCGGGTCTTCCTCGACGGAATCTACATCTCCGCAAAAGGACCCGCGCATTCGCCGCATAGCCCGTCAAAGTGAGAATGATGAAGAGTTCAAAGCCCGAATTCAAGCGCCAGGAGAGCTGGCGGTACAAGAGAGTGGCGGAAAACTGGCGTCGACCGCGTGGAGTCACGAGTAAGATGCGGAAAGAGGAGAGCGGGTTCCCTGCGAAGGTAAAGGTGGGATACGGATCCATCACATCTGCGAGAGGCCTCCATCCCAGAGGGCTGGTCGAACACCTCGTCTGGCGCGAGTCAGAACTCGAGAAGCTCGATGCGAAGGTACACATCATCAGGATCGCCGCGCGGGTTGGCGAGAGAAAGCGGATAGGGATCATCGCCAAGGCGAAAGAGCAGAATTTTCATATCGCAAACCCTGGAAAGGGAGAGAGTCGACCAGTAGCTGAGACAGTCGAGGAAAGGGAACCGGTCCCTACTGAAACTCCAGTTGAGGAGCCAACTGAACAAGTCGAGGATGCTGAGGATGGCGAAGAGAAGTCTGTGACCGGAGAGGATTCTGAATGAGCCTCAAGAGCCAGAGGAGACTCGCCGCTGATCTTCTGGGTGGAGGCTTGAACAGGGTCTGGATCGACCCTGAAGATATCGATAGGGTTCAGTCGGCGATAACGCGCGACGAGGTCAAGAAGCTTATCCGCGAGGGGAGCATAAGCTTGCTACCGAAGACGGGGGTCAGCAGAGGACGCGTGAGGGCTCGGTCTGGTCGGCGAAAGAAGGCAGGCAGCCGTAAGGGCGGCCAGAAGCCTGGCAAGGAGGCCTGGGTTCTCAAAATACGAGCGATCCGCCGACATCTACGCTGGCTTAGAGACAAGAGACAGTTAGCCCCTGGCGGCTACAAGACTCTGCTCGCCTTGGCCAAGGGGGGTGTGTTTAGGAGCGGGTCTCACGTCGACGAGTATGTAAAGGCCCATCACTTGGTGAGGAAGCGGTAGGACTTTGGCTGACGGTCCACGTTATGCGGTCCCATACCGGCGTAGGCGGGAGGGTAGGACGGACTATAAGCTTCGCCGTGCCCTAGTCAGGTCGGGAAAGCCGAGGGCCGTCGTCCGGCTTACCAACAAGTACGTCATCGTTCAGGTCTCAGAGGCGGACATCCGGGGGGATATTGTTAGAGCATCGGCATCCTCGCGGGAACTTGCGAAGCTTGGCTGGAAGGGTGGGGCTGGGAATCTGCCTGCGGCGTATCTGACGGGTGTTCTTGCTGCGCGACGGGCGGTTGATCGGGGTGTTAAGGAGGCAGTTCTCGATATCGGTCTTAGGGGTCCGACTAAGGGATCAAAGGTTTTTGCGGCTTTGAAAGGATTGGCCGATTCGGGGCTGATTGTTCCACACTCTGATGGTCCCTTGCCTCCGATGGAGAGGATCAACGGCTCGCACATTGCGGCCTACGCCAAGTCGTTGGTTGGGGCGCAGGAGTTGTACAGGAAGCGATTTGGCGCATATCTGGGTCGCGGGCTGAAGCCGGAGGACTTGTCGGGCCATTTCGAGCAGGTTAGAAAGAATGTGATGGCCGCGTCGTTGGGGACTTCTTGATGGGTCAGCGTCCGGGCCAAGAGGTCGGCTGGGTCCCTAAGACGAAGCTGGGCCGGCAGGTGCAGCAGGGCGAGATTGTGTCGATGGAGGAGATCTTCACGCAGGGGTTGAGGATCAAGGAGCCGGAGATTGTGGATACCTTGTTGCCGAATATTCAGCAGGAGGTTTTGGGGATTGGTTTTGTCCAGAAGCAGACCGACGCGGGGGAGAGATCGCGGTTCCGGGCGATCGTGGCCGTCGGGAATGGGGATGGCTATATCGGGCTGGGGGAGGGGAAGGCTCGCCAGGTCCGGACTGCTATCGACAAGGGGACTGTCCAGGCGAAGTTGAATGTTATTCCTATCCGTCGGGGTTGTGGGAGTTGGGAGTG
>VBBG01000235.1:0-1290 GCA_005882905.1 Candidatus Bathyarchaeota archaeon
TTCTCTAACCTCTCAGGCGAGTTAGCTTGCGGAGGTCGATGTCGACGTTTAGCCTTGATACAAGCATGATGATGGCCAAGCCTACCGACGCTTCCATCGCGGCCAGTGCTATCGTGAAGAGAACTAGAACCTGTCCGGTAACAATTGGCGGGTTACGTAGCCGAGCGAATGCTATGATGTTCAAATTTGCGGCGTTGTAGATCAGTTCTACCGAGAAGAGTATTCTGATGGCATTCCTCTTCGTCGTGAGCCCGTAGATCCCAATCCCGAGCAGGATGACTGAGACTGCGAAGAAGCTTGTCAGCGGCTCCATTACTCAGCCTTCCTTTCAGTCTTGGCCAACGTCAGAGCGCCGATGACAGCGGCGGCGAGAACCAGGGAGAGGAACTCCAACTGGACTCCATACTGGTTGATCAGCGCGCTGCTCAAACCGACAAGGTCGCACCCAGAGCCGCAGTTGTCGGGTCCGGGGAAGGCGGACGCGCTCGACACGGCTCCCGCGGTTCCCAGAAGCAACGATAGCAGGATGGCGGCCAGTAGGGAGAGTCTCTTCAGTTCGAGAGGAGGCTCGCCGAGCTGGGGGCCGACGAGCATGACGGTGAACAGGATCAGAACGACTACTGCTCCAATATAGACTGCAATCTGGAACGCTCCGACATAGGAGGCGTCGAGGAGGAAGAAGAGTCCTGCCATTCCGAGGAACGCGATTCCCAGCGCGGCCGCCCCATAGACCAGGTCTCTTGCCTCAAGGGCGAGGATCGAGCTGGCGACAGTCACTGTTGCCAAAGCGAGAAATGTGAGATCTGTCATGTCTCATCAGATCGCTGGTATTCCCACGACAAGGAAGTATGCGATTATGATGTTGGCAATGGAGAGTGTGAGAAGGGTTGTCCAACCCTGGCGCAGCAGTTGATCTAATCGAACTCTTGGGAAGGTGGACCTAAACAGCATGATGAGCGCGATGATTAGGATCGTTTTGAGGAAGAACCAGACTATCGGTGGTATCGGCCCGGGCCCGAGGTATCCTCCGAGATAAATGGTCGTGAAGAGGGCCGAAAACGCGTAGAGCTTCACGAAAGCCGGACCCTGAACTAGCATGAATAAAGGTCCCGGATACTCGGCCTGCCAACCCATCATTATCTCCGACTCAGCCTCGGGGAGGTCGAATGGCAACCGCTCCATCTCAGCGGTAGACGTGACGATGAACAGGATCGCTCCCAGCAGCTGGGGGATGATGAGCCAGCCATTGTTCCGCTGATAATCAATTATTCCTGTTAGGCTGAGGGTCCC
>VBBG01000235.1:1315-1949 GCA_005882905.1 Candidatus Bathyarchaeota archaeon
GGAAACTTGCTGTTAGCACTCCAACCTGCAAGTAGTACAATGGTGGGAGACAGAGTCACAATAGCGAGGAAGACCGGCAATCCAACCTCTATGTTCGCTATCTGAATTCCGGGCGCGAAGGGAATGAGGCCAAGCAGGGCGGCGCCAATGATGAGCGCAGTCACCGGGGACATGATGAAGAAGAATCTATCAGCCCCGTCTGGGATTGTGAGCTCTTTGAATAGTAGCTTGATTATGTCCGCGAACATCTGGAGGATTCCGCCAGCCGGGCTCGCGTAGAGAGGCCCGACTCTCAACTGGACCCTCGCCGTCAGCTTCCTCTCCAGCCACCCGAGCAACGCTCCAAGTATGGCAATAGAGAGCAGACCTGGGAATACTGCAATCTCGAGAAAGTAGGTGCTGGTCAAAAGGTCGATGATCGGGTTGCCCAAGACGGTCTCCTACCAGTTCTCCCGCTGATTGGCGAGATGAAGCGCATAGGCCAATGGTGGAAGGGCGACCACCATGAAGATCAGCACGGGAATGGTCCCTGTAGCTCCCAGCGCTCTGAGGTTTAGAGCCCACGCAAACAGAAACATTGCAATTACATCGTAGACGACGAACATCAGAATGTACGGATAGTACTGTATTATGA
>VBBG01000177.1:0-881 GCA_005882905.1 Candidatus Bathyarchaeota archaeon
AAGACTCGGCCCAACGCCGCTATGCAACAAGTCTCGTGAGTTTTCCCGGTCTCCCGGTGGGAATCACGGAAGCGGCTGTTCTTCTGGTTCTGACCTTTCGCGTTTCTCTGGAATCGCCTAGGGCGTGACTTGGGTATGCCCGGAGGGCGGTCGTCTCGTGAATGATGATGACGCTGGGAAGCGCCGCAAGCAGAAAGGGGTGGAGGCTATCTTCAGTTCACCCGACGAATCCGAAGATGACCAGGCGTCGACTCTCGTGCCTATCAGGAGGAAGAATGGAACTCCTGGTTCTGTGAAGATGCTCATTTCCCTGCTGGGTATCTTCGTCCTCTTCTCGATCTACTGAATGCTTAGCTCGTACGAGCAGGACGTTTACTTTAGAAGCTATGTCTCCGGCATATTTCCCACTATTTCCCGCCTGTCACGCTGCTCGCCATCGGCTCGACCGGACTTTGTCTCAGTATCGCCTGGCCGACCGCCATCCACTTCCAAGATCAAAGAAAGCGAAGCAATCCTGTTTGAGAGATCGCGTCGAAATATCCGAATAATCTGCCGTAGACGGGATTCTAGAACCAGGCGACGAAGACGTCCGAGCCATGCGGCTGGCTGAAGGTGCCATCGGCACAATAGTCATACGTGGTACCTGGCGAAGATGTCCCAGCTATTGTAAGGGGTTGACCGGTAGATGATGGAGGGCTGGCTGAGAGAAATAGGATGTATCCTCCTGAGATGGAGGCACAGTTTACGCTGATGCTAGACCCGTGGCCGATCAGGTAGATGTTGTACAGGTCACTATTGGACCGCCTCCCGAGCACTGGAAGATTGTGGAGAATGTGGTGGTTGAGAAGCTGCTGGGGTGGAAGTAATTGCGCTATCAGCAC
>VBBG01000177.1:889-4772 GCA_005882905.1 Candidatus Bathyarchaeota archaeon
CGGCGTAGACAGTGACTGCTAGGAGGAACATGGCGAGGATAAGCGGAGCCCCGTATCGTCTATTTATCCTCAAACCAACTCTCACCAGACTTTTGTCTCGGGCTTGATTGAAAGACCTTGGGCATAGAACACTATCGACCACATTTGACTCCATTGGAATAGCCACGCTATCGGGAGTAGAATGGTCGCAGAGCAGGGTATGATACCGCTTATGAGCGGCTCACGCGGAATTGTTCTAGGGATCGAAAAATGCTGGATATTTGTAGTCCCAATCCCCCAACAATCGCGCTCATTCTTGCTACTACGTTCATGTGGTGGGGATTCGCCAACCACAGCCTTCCTGCAATAACCGTCGGGGGCGTCTTCGCGGCGATGGGGATTGGATTCCAAGTCGTCTACCTACGGTACCGGTACGGCAGAGCAGTGAGCAGACGCAGTAGATTAGAACCCTAGAGATTCTATAAGGGTCCTACCAGGGAACCGGATGGGAACGGGCATTCTCTCACTGTATACCTCGACTAGCTTCTCTATAGGCGAGGGACTCTGGGGCGAGGACTCTTGCTCCACGTCGTATGCTTCGCCGGACTCTCCTGTATCAGGATACCTTCGGTTCGGGGTCATGTCCTATTGCATCACCACCGACTCTCGGTACTGGGAGGGGAAGTTTACCTTCACCGGGCGCTCTTCAAACAGAGACTCCCTCGCCGCTTCAAGGCATGAGACTACTTGCGCGCCCAGCAACCCGCTGTTGTCGTTGTAGAAGATTTGCGAGAGCCTGTTGCGACTAACACAATTCGCAAAGTGACGAATTTCTTCTCTCAAAGTATTGCTTGGGATTATTGGCATATTCACTATTCTCTCTCCGTGCCGGAGAATCACCTTCTGATCTAGACAGTCTAGATTCGCGGACCCTTCCTCGGCCACAACCTTCAGTTTTCTGCGTTCCCAAGGATCGAGCAAGCTTAGTTCGATATCAGCGCAAAGGCCATCCTCGTATTCGCACGTGATGAAAGCAACCTCTTCATTGTTCCCGTTCCTATATCCCCTCGCTGTACAAGAAATCTTGGCGGGCCATTGACCCGTGAGGCAGTTCGCGATGTCGAAGGGATGTGGCGCCAGTTCGTTTATGACTTCTCCATGAGATTGTGGAGGTAGGATGGCCGTCCATTCCAGCTCTAGATAGTAGGGCTCCCCGAGTACCCTCGGCTCCAGTGCGCTCTTCAGCGCTCTGAGTCCATTGTTGAACCGGTGAAGATGCCCTGTAGACAGGACAATTCTCTCCGCGTTGGCCTGCTCGACGAGCTGGTATGCTTCTCTGGAGTTGAGAGTGATGGGCTTCTCTACCAAAACGTTCTTTCCTGCCTTGATGAAGGCCGACGCTATTTCGAAATGGGTCGAGGTTGGTGTGCAAATGTGAACGGCTGAGAGGTCCGGGTCTGAGAGGAGACTCTGATAATCCACCCTGTAGTCCGACGGTCCCAACTCCTGCTCGCAGCTTGCTAGGGCGGTAGGAGAATTGTCAACAACTGAGTGAAGATTGACCGTTCGACTCTGACGGGAGAGTGTCTGGATCTCTCTGACGACTCTCCTTCCCCAGTTGCCTGCGCCAATGACTGCAATGCTTACGGTTGTCGTCAGGATCCCGCTTCTAGAATAACCCAACGCCTAGACGCGGGAGGTTCCCGGCCCGGGGTATCCACAAACTACGATCCTCGATACTCCCTGAGTCTTCGTGGGATCTGCCCGTCGAGCCAGGAATTATGAGGGTTCTGATCCGCTCTTGGACGGTGGCGCTCCTGGCTCTCGCTATTCCGTTTGCGTCGTTGGGTATGGCACGCTCAAGCAAATGTATGTGTTTGACTGAGTCCTTGGAATCGCGCATGGTCCTGGCGTGCGCACTGATGTGACGAGTCTTGCATATTCAATGTCGCCGACTGTTCCTAGATAATTGAGTCCCTACTGGGTCTACAGAATCAAGTCCAATTGGCTGATGAGAAGAGCTAGGATTGCACGAATGAATGAGAGAGAAAAGCGTCATGGGTGAAAGTACCCGAGAAGCTCGGCCGAGCGAGTCGCGATAGTAACTGTCGTCCGCCTTTGTTGCGGAAAAAGTTACTGGGCTTTCTGGAGCCGGGTGAAGCTCGACTATTATTGCGAGCTTGATATCGATCTCATCAATTGTATGGGCATGGCCTCGCGGGTAGATCCAAGTGATGCTGAAGAGGATGAGTTTCTCGGTGAGCGCTACTTGACGAAAGATGGCAAGATCAGCTGGTTCTCTTAACCAAATCCTCAAGGCTGGTCTCTTGGACGGCAGAGTACGTAAAGACTGGACAGGCACTGGAACCGATAGTACAGAAAGCGTTTCTGAAAACCTTCCTTCAGCTGATTTCTATCGGCGCGATAGTGAAAGAATGAAGACGCTGTCAAGGGAACCGATAGATGATGTCTGATCCTGATCTGCCTCCCTCAAACATTGGCGCCCTAATGGTCGCCCTGTTAGATCCGATTGTTAGGCGATACTCAGAGAGAGGAGCAAGACTATGGCCCGGGTCCCTTTGAGCACTTGTCGTGGACGGGCTCCAGCTTTCCCGCCCTATCAGCATATCTGAGGTGTCACGTTTCTCCGTCGAGTATCGACATGTAGCAAGACTGGCATATCATGACCGGATTAGCGGGTGTGCCAGGCGTGGGGCTAGTGCTTCCTGAACAGGCGAGTTCTGGTCTACCCATTCGGGAATAATTACAGCTCTCAACAGTTCCTGTATCGTGATGTATCTTCTCGCGGCCTCTAATTGGAGAACCTGATACGCCTCGTCTCTCAGTGACATTATGAACTTGGGCATGGCCTCCTCCTGTTTGCAGATTCCGAGTAATAACTGTAGTCTACTCTTGTCCCGAAAAATGGTTAGGATTTTCGCACGATCCGTCCTTCAGTTGCGCTTTGAGTATTCATTTCTGATCTGCAACCCGCGCCTTGACCAGACGGTACTCGTTATCGGGAAACCTTGTGCAATAGTGTGAACCGGCTCTGGATCTGCCTTCTTCTGGATACAGAATAATATTCGAGTTCAGTGCAACAGGTAGGACTCAGGCAGAGGCTGGCTCAACCGTGAAATAATTTATCCCAATGTGACATCGCATCAAAGGAACATGACAGAACATAGGAGACAATCGGTATACTACGTGGTATTCGTCGTAACGAAATACAAGACCTTCGAAGAGGCTAGAGCAAGGGCGCCTGAACAGATCGCGGCTCATCTTGCCCGTTCGAAAGAGTTGCATCAGAAGGGGACTCTTCTGATGTCAGGGGCTTTCCTGAACAATCCTGAAGAGCCGCTGAGCACGATGGCTGTTCTGTCCTCGCGTGCAGCCGCAGAAGAGTACATCCATGGCGATCCATTTTTCATAAACGGGATGATCAGCAAGTGGTACGTCCGGGAATGGGCCAACATGTTTGCCTAGTAAACGGTTCCCGAACTAGGAAACTGTCTTTTATCTAAAAGGCGTTCGAAGTAAAATTATATATACTTACCCGCCGTGGCAAGTATAGGCGCGTTTACTTGGCTGACGAAGTCGCCGATATGCGGAGAGAGTTCCGGGAGGAGATCCGGTCGCTGAAAGACGAATTACGACGCCAAGTCTCCCAGGCTCTCAAGAACTCTGGATCCGGCTCAATCAGGGTCGATCTTCAGAAGGATGATGTGGCTCAGGCAGAACCATCCTTCGTCGTCGTGAAGGACCTTGTCAGACAGATCCGCGAGGACGTGAAGTCAAGCCTGGCCACGCGGGGAGAGATTGCGGTAGACGAACTTGTTGACAGCATGCCAGAGACTACGGCAGCTGACCTGCTCAAATCATTGGCTAACACTGACCGGCTCAA
>VBBG01000040.1 GCA_005882905.1 Candidatus Bathyarchaeota archaeon
GGTTGATGATTGAATCTGTTTTGAGGAGGTGTCTTCTCCGCCGACAACCATCCCAAGTGCGACGCTGTCTTTGTTGGTGTACATGAAACCTCCGCCGCGCGTGCCGTTGGTGCAGGAGCCTACGAAGACATGGGCGGCTCCTTCGCCTGGGTCCAGACCTAGACGTTCCTCGATGGTCTCGACCGGGAGTTCTACAACGTCTTTCGTTCCCATCGAGATCTGGTAGGGCTCAAGCATTTTCACCAGCCCTGCCTTTCGCGCCAGTCCTGTGGTGGTTCCATCGCAGGCGATTACTGCGCTGGTGGGAATCTTGTCCTGACCGGCCACGATGCCTTTGACCCGGCCTTTCTCCATAATGAGGTCGTCTACTCTCGCCTCGGTGATGAGTGAGGCCCCTGCTTTCTCTGCCTGTTCGGCCAGCCACTTATCGAATCTCGCTCGTTTGGCGGTGAAGCTACCTTCCGGATCTTTGGACTCGTATTCTACCGTGAAGGCGCTGTCGTCTGTCATGAACGTGAGGCCTTCTTTCCGGACGAACCGCTCTATCGGAGCCTCCTTCCAAGCGTCTCCCAGGAGTCTCCTGACCGCGTAGGAGTAGATTCTGCCACCAAAGACGTTCTTTGCCCCCGGGAACGTTCCTCGTTCCACCAGGAGTACCTGGACCCCTTCCCTGGCTAGGGTTAACGCGGCGGCGCTTCCCGCAGGTCCTGCTCCGACTACCGCTACCTCGAATCCTTCAAGCGACAAGGTCAAAAGTTCGAGACGAGGGGCGGCTTATTCAGTCTGACTCTGGACAATCACGGAGGCGATTTGCTACTCTTGTTCTGATTCTTTCTTAAATCTCTGATTTAGAATCTCCTGGATGAGTTCGATTGCTCTCTTGACTTGCCGCTGAAGCGCCATGGGGTCGTATCCGACCGGGGGCTTTGTGTTTAGATATGGCTTGTACATGTCGAAGTCGAGGAATTTCTTGCTCGATTCGAAGATGCTCATGAGGGCAGAGCTCTCCATCAGCTCTAGGTCCGAGCGTCTGCAGTGATAAAACCCGTCGTCTCTCGCGAAAGTAATCTTCTCGTTTCCGAAAGAGTCGTTGTGAATGTCCTCCCAGAGGTTCTTGTCCACCTCGTTCTCGCTCGCCGCGCCGGCGGCTATCTTGGATGCGTACTCTTCGAATAGTCGCGTTGCTTGAGCCTCGGAGATCTCTAACGCCTTAGAAAGTTCCATGAATGAGAGTCCTTTCCTTCTCAGGTAGTAGCAGGCCTCTTGAAGGTAGGGTATCATGTCCGGGTCGATAGACGCGCCCACTCTGCCTCGCGCTCGGAGACGGGATCGTCTGGACTGGTAATAAGGGCAAGGGCAGAGTTGGTCGAAGAGCTAAACGGAGACTTTCGGCAGGTTGCTCTTGAAGTACCTTCTACAGTTTCGACACTGTAGTCTTCCTTCCGAGATGGTCTTCAGGGGCAGATTGCAGAAGGGGCAGACGTCAATCGCGGCTAGATTTGAAGCCCCTTGGGCAATGCCTTGAGGGGGGACTTTGATCAGTCGCCGAAGATGGCCTCTGTTGTAGGCTGCCAGCGAACCCGCAACCCCGACCAGTATACCAGCGGCCACCGTGACCTCTGGCCAGATCACGGACCATAACGAAGACATGTATGCCTGCATGAATGGATTGTGAAGATACTCATTGTACAGCCACAAGGCAAGTGTCACGTTCACAACAAGCTGCGCGCCCACCAGCAACGTATACCTAGAGATTGACATTGAAGAGAGCCTAATTCCCAAGAGTCACAATCCCCCAGATCGGATCTATCCGATCCCCAATATCAGTATCGTCCGATCTAAAAAATAAGCCTGCCTCTCCCGGGACTCCACACGACAATCCCTACGAGCCTCGCCTCTCCAACCTCCTTCCCGACAAGACTCGGACTTGACCCATAGCCCACCACGCCAGCAAGGACGACTTCTCGACGTTACCATCCACGGTTACCAAAACCGTTACCGGAAGAAAATCCCGAAAGCAGTTGATCCTCACGACACAGAAGCGCTCTTCTGGAAAAGATCCAACCTGAAAAATCGCCCAGAATAAGCCCGGATCAGCAATCCGGGAGGGGGTCCCAGGCGGCGGGTTTCGCACGCTTGGAGGGCGCCACGCAGCAACTACTAACAAACGCTGATCAGCCCGTTCTGCGCGACAAACCGATAATCTCGTCCAGAAACGTTCCAGATGGCGAGACGAGCCCTCCAGGATTTTTGAAAACAAAAAAATTCTCGCGACAGAAGAGTGCTCTTTGGGAAGAGATCCCGTTCGGGAAGAATCGAGCTACTTGTAAGCCTCGTAGTCGTTACCGAGGAGGCTGACAGCAATCTTCTGGACCATGATCTCGTCCGTGCCCTCGTAGATTCTACAGACCCTCGTATCGACCAGATGGCGAGGCGCCCGCGTCTCGAAGCTGTAACCGCTGGAGCCAAGAATCTGGACCGTCCGATCAGCAGCCTCAAACGAAGCATTCGAGGCGAAATACTTCGCCTTTGCGATCATCACATCAGCCTCATCCCTCAACTCCCTATCTTCCGGATTGGAATCGCTCTTCTGCTTCAACAAGGCAGCCTTGTAGACCAGATTCTTCGCAGCCTCCAGACTCGTCGACATATCCCCAATATGCCGCTGCACAAGCTGATGCTTACCAATCTGCTTCCCATGCTGGACCCGCTGCTTCGCATATCCGACTGCCTCTTCGATACAGTCCTCGATCACCCCAAGACAGCCAGCCGCGACACTCAACCGACCGCTCATCAACCCCGAGTAGGCGATGCTCAAACCCTTCCCCAGAGATCCCATGAGGTTCTCTTTCGGAACCCGGCAATTATCTAGGAAGATAGACCCGGTGTCGGAGGTGGGCATCCCAAGCTTGTGCTTCTGCTGCTGGCTCGAATACCCCTCAAATCCCTTCTCAACAATAAACGCGCACATCCCATCCCTCTTCCCCTTCGGGTAAGCGAAAATCACAGCCACATCAGCAATACTACCATTCGAAATCCACGCCTTGCTACCATTCAGAAAATAGTAGCTTCCCCTATCCTCAAAGGTTGTCCGAAGCGACGACGGATCGCTTCCCGCCGTCGGCTCCGTCAGGCCAAAACACATCGTCTTCTCTCCCCTCGTGGCCGGAGGAAGGTAGCGCTGCTTCAGCTCCTCGCTCGCCCATTTCTGAATCGTCACCTGGCCAAGCGACACGTGACCAGAGAGAAAAGTTCTAACACCCGTACCCTCCCGGCCGATCCTCTCAAGCGCCAACGCATAGGTTAGAACATCAGCCCCTTGGCCGTCTCCATACATACGCGATATTGGCAGCCCTAACAGTTGTGCTTTCTTGAATATTGGCGCGAGATGCTCGTTGAATCTCCCCGCCAAATAGGCCTCGTCCTCAAAAGGCCGGAGCTCCCTACACGCTCGGTCAACCTCGTCCAAGACCAGTCTCTGCTCATCCGAAACATCAAAGTTCATCCGCGAAAGATCCGCGAAACCAGTATCAACAATAGTCTTCAACAACAACTCACTCCGACGAGATCATTCACACTTTATTTTTGTCAAAAAGTTATATCATCGGGTTCTTAGCCATTTGCCCCGAGGCCAACAGTTGCCTATCCAGGTCGAGGAAGAAGACATCCCCTTCTTCGCAGAAGTAATCGCGGGCGGACGAATAACCATCCCAGAAGAGATCAGGAAAATATTCGGCGTCAAGGACGGCGACCATGTCATGTGCCGGGTAAGACTTGTCAAGCGTGCCGAGGACGTAAAGTAGCATTCTCTATCATCACGCAACCATCGTCATTCCCCCGACAATCTGACAATCTTAAATAGAGTCGAGACCATCGAGACTGATCTGGTCCCCCAGTTGACACTGGCAGTGTCAGATCCCACCAAGGTGGTGGATGGTTTTCTAGACAAATCCATTCTCGTCATTGGGGACCTGATAGTAGACCGGTACGTAAATTCTCAAGGCCGAAAACTCTCCCGCGAGGCTCCTGTACCTGTAGCGGATTTCATCTCCGAGGAACTGGTTCTTGGAGGAGCCTCGAACCTTACGAACAACTTAGTGGCGCTTGGGGCCAAGGTCAAGGTTCTCGGCGTGATCGGGAAGGATGATGCTGGAAGATGGCTTTTGGAGGAGCTTCAGAGACGAGGCGTTGACACGTCTAGCGTCATAGTCAACGACCGGCCCACCAGCCTAAAAACCCGGTTCATACTCAACCACCGGCAATATCTCCGAATCGACAAGGAGTACCGATCCGACGTCGAGCCTCATATCACGAAACAGTTCCTAGGCTCTCTAACGGAGCTGGTCAAGAGCGCGGACGGCGTTGTCTTCTCCGACTATGACAAGGGAGTGATAACGCCAGAACTGATCAGCAACGTGGTAGAGGAGTGCCGGGTCCAAGACAAGAGAATCCTCGCCCAGCCCAAGGTCAGACACTATCTCGACTACATCGGCGTTACGATGGTCAAATCCAACGCCCGAGAGGGCAGCATTGCAACCGGTGTATCCATGGTCAATGACACCTCTCTCCGGAATATGGGGCACAACCTCATGTCCAGGCTCGAGTGTGAGAGCCTCCTCCTCACCCGGAGCGAACGCGGGATGATTCTCTTCGAGAAGAGGAACATTACCAGCTTCCCACCGTTCAAGGGTCCCAAACCGGGGTTCAACGCCGTGGGAGTTCGAGACTGCATGACCGCCGTCCTCGCAATGTCCCTCGCCTCAGACGCCCCAGTCCAGGAGGCAGTCCTACTAGCAGGTCTCGCGGCAGCACAGCAGGCTGACGAGATAGGCACAGTGGTAGTGGATCTGAACGAGCTTCGATCTCAAGCCAGTACAACACTTGAGCTTGCAGAGCACATTGTTCAGGTTCCGGTCCACTAGTCATGGAGCAAGCCCAGATTCCAACTGGAATGCTCCTCCAGAAAGCCGTCAAGGTCAGAACCGACATTCTAGAGATGGTGGCAGAAGCAAAATCAGGCCACCCCGGCGGAAGCCTCTCTGCCGTCGAAGTCCTAGTCTCCCTCTTCTTCTACAAGATGCGGCACGATCCCAAAAGGCCCGACTGGCCGGACAGAGACAGGTTCGTCCTATCCAAAGGACACGCGGCCCCGGTATTGTTCGCAACACTCGCAGAATCAGGATACTTCCCGGTAAGCGAGCTGAAGACGCTTCGAAAATTGAACAGCCGGCTGCAGGGACATCCGGACCTTAGGGTTCCGGGCGTCGATTTCCCCGGAGGCTCTCTCGGGATCGGACTCTCAGCGGCCATCGGCATGGCGCTGGCGGGGAAGCTCGACAGGAAGGGCTACCGGGTCTACGCTCTTCTGGGAGACGGTGAGATGGACGAGGGCGAGACATGGGAGGCGGCCATGGCGGCTTCCAAGTTTAAGCTGGACAATCTCACTGCTATCGTTGACCGGAATGGGATACAGCAGGATGGTCTGACCGAGCAGATAATGCCGATAGAACCCCTCGGCTACAAATGGAAAGCCTTCAACTGGCACGTTCTGGAGGTTGATGGCTTCGACCTACGCCAGGTAATAGAGGCGTTGGAAAAGGCCGAGAGCATGAGAAACAGACCTACCGTCATCATCGCCCACACAGTCAAGGGCAAGGGAGTCTCATTCATGGAATGGGACCCGGCGTATCATGGCAAGGCCCCGGACAAGGACACGGTGAGGAAGCTTGTCGAGCACATGAGGCAGGAATGAATGACATGCTACACCACCTAACATTTCCCGGAGGGTGGACCGTCTGATGCTGCTCCAGATGAGTTCCATGCGCGACGCCTACGCCGACGCTCTTCTAGAGTTGGGATCCAAGGATCTCAGAGTCGTGGTGCTTGGAGCCGACACTTCGGTCTCGATAAAGACGAGTCTATTTGCGGACCGTTATCCCGAGCGGTTCTTCAATGTCGGGATCGCAGAGTCGAACATGATTGGAATCGCCGCTGGACTCGCCCTCGCCGGAAAGATTCCCTTTGTCAGCACTTATTCCGCTTTTGTTCCGGGCAAATGCCTCGACCAGATCCGAAACGCGGTTGCCTATCCTAATCTCGACGTCAAGATCGTCTCATCCCACGGGGGTCTTACCGTTGGTCCTGATGGTGCCTCTCACCAGACTGTCGAGGATGTCGCGGCGATCAGAGCGATTCCCCACATGCGAGTCGTAGTTCCGGCAGACGCGTCGGCAACCAGAGCCTTGGTGGGTGAATCGTGGAGGACTCCAGGGCCGTTCTACATCCGCCTCAGCAGAGCCACGGTGCCGGAGATCTACTCGTCGCCCGCCGACCTTGAGATCGGGAGGGCTGAGATCTTGAGAGAGGGCTCAGACGTTGCGATCATAGCCTGTGGAGTGATGGTGAACGAGGCAGTTGAGGCTGCCGAGTCGCTTTCCAAGGAAGGAATATCAGCGGAGGTCATAGACTCTCACACGCTGAAGCCGTTAGATTCCGATACCATTCTCAAAACCGCGAAGAAGACTGGCGGGATAATAACCGCCGAAGAGCAGAGCATCATCGGCGGTCTCGGAAGTGCGGTGGCCGAGACTGTCTCGGAATCCTACCCTGTGCCAGTGTCCAGGGTTGGCCTCCACGACACTTTCGGAGAGTCTGGCGAGTACAAGGAGCTGATGATTAAGTATGGTCTGACCCCGCAAGAGATCATCAAAGCTTCCAGGAAACTGGTCGCTTCTAGGTGATTACTGGAATGAAGATATTCCTAGACACGGCCAACATTCCATCGATCAAGACCTTCGTCGACATGGGTGTTCTCGATGGGATAACCACCAACCCGACACTCATCGCGAAAGAGAACAGAGAGTTCACCGAGCTGGTTCATGACATATTGAAACTGGTCCCGGGTCCAGTGAACCTCGAGGTGGTCAGCCAAGATTCGGAGGGAATGATCAGAGAGGGCCATGATCTCGCCGGCCTCGGACCCAATGTCGTTGTAAAGTGCCCCATGACAGGGGAAGGGCTCAAGGCAGTGAGGAAACTCCACAAGGACGGCATCAAGACCAATGTGACCCTTATCTTCTCGCCCAACCAGGCACTCTTGGCAGCGAAGGCTGGAGCAGACTATGCCAGCCCATTCATCGGCCGATTGGACGACGCGGGACACGAGGGGATGAAGATTATCGAAGAGACACTCCGGATCTACCAGAACTACGGCCTCGGGACCCAGGTGCTAGTCGCCAGCATACGCCATCCCATCCATGTAGTGGAAGCGGCTAAGCTGGGGGCACACGTTGCCACCATGCCGCCCGAAGTTCTAGACAAGATGGTGAAGCATCCATTGACGGATATCGGATTGAAAAGGTTCTTGGATGATTGGGAGAAGGCAGGCCTCAGACTCCCAGAAGGGAGAGCCTCGCCGATGAAGCCGAAGCCGCTGATCCAGCGAGCCTAGATACCCGCGAGTTTGGCATTCTCCAGACACGATTCCTTATCTCTCTTCCCCAGTTGCCTCGGGAGCCGTCAATCTTTTGAGGAAGCTCTGAATCCTCTCACTGTTACCCTTTGGCGAAGTTCGTATTCGTCACCGGCGGAGTAATGTCCGGCATAGGCAAGGGCGTCATAGCTGCATCCATCGGCAAGATTCTCCAGGCAAGAAAACTCCGAGTCACCGCGGTCAAGATAGACCCATATCTCAACTACGACGCGGGAACGATGAACCCCTACATTCACGGCGAGGTCTTCGTCACCGAGGACGGCGGAGAGACGGACATGGACATCGGCACCTATGAAAGATTCCTCGACATTAACGTACCAAAGAGCCACAACATAACGACGGGTCAGATCTACTCCTCGGTAATCGAGCGCGAGAGAAGAGGAGACTTTCTCGGAAAATGCGTACAGATAATTCCTCACATTACAGACGAGATCAAGGATCGGCTCCGGAACATCGCAAGCGAGGGAGTTGACCTTGTGATCGTTGAGATAGGCGGGACTGTCGGCGACATCGAATCTCTTCCGTATTTGGAGGCGGCCCGGCAGTTCCGGCTAGATGAAGGAATCAGCAACGTCGTCAATGTTCACGTCACTCTCGTACCAATGCTCGATGTCGTTGGAGAGCAGAAGACAAAGCCCACACAGCACAGCGTACAAGAGCTCCGAAGGATAGGCGTCCAGCCTGACGTTATAGTCGCCCGTAGCAAGGTGCCTCTCAGACCGGAACCGAGGAAGAAGATAGCCCTCTTCTGCAACGTAGAGGAATCAGCGGTCTTCACGTCACAAGACATCGCCAGCATCTACGAGTCTCCCCTCCTCCTGGACGAGCAGGGTCTAGGCAACTATCTCGTAACTAGACTCCAGCTTTCATCAAATTCTCCCGATTGGAGTTCATGGAAGAAGATGATCAAGAGCCACCTCAGCCCACGAAGCCAGGTAACGATTGCGATCTGTGGAAAATATGCCGAACTGGCAGATTGTTATGTCAGCGTAAATGATGCTCTCCGTGACGCTGGAGCGGCCCTCGACGCCAAGGTTAACTTGGAGTTTATTGAGACAGATGATTTCGAGAAGGAACCGGCAAAGGTTAGAGTATTGTCCAGATTCGACGGAGTCCTCGTCCCCGGCGGCTTCGGGTCCCGAGGGTCCGAAGGCAAAATCAAGGCCATAGAGTACTCCCGAACCCACAACATCCCCTTCCTAGGAATCTGCTTCGGATTCCAACTAGCCGTCGTAGAGTATGCCCGCAGCTTGGGCATGGAGGATGCTGGAAGCTCAGAGCTCAACCCGGGATCTAAGAATCATGTTGTTGACCTTATGCCAGAGCAGAACGACGTCTTGGAGAAGGGGGGAACGATGAGGCTCGGTGCGCATGAGATACTCATCGATGAAGGAACCCTAGCATATTCTCTCTATCAGAGAACAAAGGTCTGGGAGAGACACAGACACCGGTACGAAGTCAATCCAGAATACATTGCTCAATTGACCTCTGGAGGATTGAGATTCTCTGGAAGGAGCGATGCCAACCGTAGAATGGAGATTCTTGAACTATCAGGAAACAAATTGCACTTCGCAACCCAGTTCCACGCAGAATTCAAATCTCGACCGGGAAGACCTTCCCCTCCCTACTCAGGATTGGTGCAGGCTGGACTCAATTCGAAAAATCAAGAGTTGAAGACCCACCCGGTTCTTGCGAGTGCTAGGAAATAGATTCCGATGTCAACGTCAAACATGGAGGCGGGTACAAAAGCTCCGAGAGGAAAGCGCACCCCCGTTCTGACCATTTCCGTAATGGCAATGTTTACCGCACTTGTCTTCGTGGTCACGCAATTTGTTTGGGTTCCCATCTCGGCCGTTCCCGGTCAAAGATTTGATGCTGGTGACATCATCATCTTCATCGCCGCTTGGACTTTTGGTCCCCTGGTCGGAGGCTTTGCAGGCGGAGTGGGCTCATCGCTTTCAGATGCAGTTGTTGGAGGCGCTCCCTACTGGCCTTTCACTCTGGTCGTCAAAGGTCTTGAGGGCACAATAGCGGGACTGGTCTTTCGGCGGGTTCCAGGTTCGCGCCTGAAACTTTCGTGGCTATTCGCAAGCCTGGTCATGGTCGGAGGATATTTCATCACAAACGCAGCCTTCATAGGCCTCATCGTGGGCGCGAATTCCGCACTAAATCCCGGCCTCGTCGGTGCCACTGTCGAGGTTCCTTTTGATGTAGCTCAGGTACTCGCCGGAGGCCTCATCGGCAGACCAGTTGCACGATATTTGAGAAATGCTCTGCCCACTGTTCTACCTTCGCCCAGAACTTCTGGGTCGAAGGCTTGATCGCTACCAGACTAGCTAGTAGGTTCGGTTACGCAGATATATAGGACGTTGCTTCCTCTGACTATCAGACTGCCGAAATTTGTCGCGGGATCCCCGCCACGGTATTCTCTTGCCCCGTCGAGTATTATGTTCATGTGACTGTCGCAGTCGATCATCTTTCCCCGATATTCGGTGTCGTTCTTCAGTTTCACTGAGACATCACCATTCAGTTTGCGAACGAGAAGGTTCAGCGGTTTTCTTGAGGGTTCCAACTAGTCCCCTTTGGACGGTCCGCCTTGTTGGAGTCCATAAAAACTCTTTGTCAATTCGCTCGGTCGATCCTTTCTAGCTTTGAGCTAGTTCCGATTCCTCTCGCTGCATCATCTTCTGATTGTGTTGCTCCTTCCTGAAATCGGACTTTAGCTTGCCGCATCTTATGCAACGTGCCATCTGTCCCCTTCCACGCCACTGGTGTGAGCATCCTGGCATCCGTGTCACCGATACAAGGTCTATGTCTAGTTCTTAAACTATCCAAGGACCGAAGCCACAACTCGGGATCTTTTAGTCGCTCAGACGCAGAAAATGGACGGTTTCCCTGGCAGAAATACGTGATGAGTGCTCAGTACCAGCCAGAAGGCGTGGGACATCATTCTCTGGATGTTGAAAGAGGCTCACAGCTAAGACGGCTTTCTTGCGGCAGATTCTTTTCATTTCGCTCGTCGACGCGCGAAGGCTTGGATCGGCTCGGAGGGTAGAGATCGAGACTAGACAGTTGACCGAATCATTCTTGATTGGGAGCAAACGCGACGTTGCCTGGACTAGGTCGGTCTTTCCAGTTCGTCGTCTTTTTGCTGCTTTGAGCATACTCATTGACAGGTCAATGCCGATTGCAT
Organism: Candidatus Bathyarchaeota archaeon; assembly: GCA_005882905.1. Lineage (GTDB taxonomy): Archaea > Thermoproteota > Bathyarchaeia > 40CM-2-53-6 > 40CM-2-53-6 > 40CM-2-53-6. The sequence goes on from VBBG01000040.1 coordinate 10,686, forward strand.
ACTCGTACAGTTCTTGGGCACTTTCTAGGAACGTGCCTGGTCCACATCCAACGTCGACAAGGATCTTGAATCTTTCATCTGCAATAAATTCGATGACCGCCTTGTGCTTGGAAGACTGTTCCTGTCCGTATAGTTCGTTGTAGGAGGGTGAGAGAGTGTTGTACCGCTCTGCAACTTCTCTATCGTCGTTCTCTTCCAAATCATCCTGATATATTGCGTAAGGAGAAATGAGTCTTTCCAGGCGGGCTTGAATGGCTGTCTTTGTGTCTCCAGAACTCGAGGAGGCTCGTAGAGAATTGATGAAGGGTCTGGAAGTTCGGAGGATGATTGTGATGGTGATGTCATGTTCTATCGCCTATTCGGGCCGCACAGGTAGCGATCTTGGAGAAGGAGAGAGGCTCGTGATTCTGAAAGAAGATGGGTGTGTGTTGATTCATCGTCGAAGGGATTACCAGCCTGTCAACTGGCAACCGTCCGGATGCGTGTTTCAGACTCGGATTGAGGACGGGAAATTGATCATTAAGGCTGTTCGTCCGAGTCCACTCGAGACTCTAACCATGATTGTGAGCAGAGTCGAATTCTTAGGGACCTTTCTCTTGACGGACAAGGCGGATTTCATTCTTCACTCAAGCGAGGAGGAGATGCAGAAGGCGATACTCGCCGAGCCAAGTCTTATCGAACCCGGTCTCCAAATCATCGACCATGAGAAGAGGGTCGCCC
>VBBG01000178.1 GCA_005882905.1 Candidatus Bathyarchaeota archaeon
CCGGCTCCGATCTCAGAGGAGTCTTCACGATCAGAACAATGAACGATGTCGAGCATCTCGCAGACTACCTGAGAGAGGCGATGGCGAAGAAGGTGGCAATAATCGGCGCGGGTCTCACCGGCTCCGAGATGGCAGAGGCCCTGCTACTCCGGGGAGTTGCCGTGATTCAGGCGGAGATAGTGCCTGAGATTCTCCCGGTCATCCTCGATCCTGACATGGCGTCAATTGTGAGAGAAAAGGGCCAAGAACACGGCGTTGAATATCATTTGCAGTCTAGCTTAGAGGAGATCCTCGGGGATAAAGAAAGGGTGGTGGGAGTTCGAATCTCGGGTCGAACGCATGATGTCGACGCGGTGGTTGTTGCCGTCAGGGTTCGACCCAATACGGAACTCGCGAAGGACGCTGGCATTCAACTCGGAGAGTCAGGCGGAATTAGAACAGACGATAGAATGGCCACGTCAGCCAAGAACATCTATGCCGCAGGCGACTGCATCGAGACCTTTGACCTCATCACGCGCAGACATGTCTTCTTCCAGCTCGCCACAACAGCGGTGAGACAGTCGATGGTCGCAGGCATAAATGCCGCCGGAGGCGAGGCACGATATCCTGGCTCAACGGGTGTAACAACGGTGAAACTTTTCGGCCTTGAGGTTGCGACCCTCGGCCCAACAATCTCAATGGCTGAGAAAATCGGAATGAACCCCGTCTCAGTCAGAATAACGGGATCCACGCGTCTATCGTACTACCCTGGTGGCAAGGACCTAACGGTCAAGCTTCTCGCCAATCCGAGCAACGGAAAACTTCTAGGCGCACAGCTCGTCGGGGAGGAGGGAGCGACACTGCGAGCGAACTTCGCGTCCATGGCAGCCCATCTCGGACTAACGGTTCAAGAATTTGCTGAGATTGAGACCTGCTACTCGCCTCCTCTCGCGCCCGTCTGGGACCCCGTGACAATCGCAGCCCAGGCTCTATTGAAGAAGCTGAAACCAGTATCAGCTCAAGCTCCGTCAACAACTGTTTCAGGCCGTTGACCAAGAATTGAGAGTGCTGATCTCAGATCCTATCGACGACGAGGGGATCAAGATTCTCACATCAGCAGGCTTCACCGTCGACAATCAGCCCGGACTGGACAGGGCAAAGCTCGCCAGCATGATCGGTCAGTATGATGTCCTGATTGTCCGGGGAAGAACGAAAGTGGACTCGTCGCTCATCAACGCGTCGCGGCTGAAGATAGTCGGGCGAGCCGGTGTGGGCCTTGACAACATCGACCTGCAGGCCGCAAAGGAGAAGGGTGTCATTGTCCTCAACACGCCCGGTGCGCCCACAACGAGTGTAGCAGAGCTGACTGTGGGCTTGATGCTCTCTCTCCTGCGCAGTATTCCCTTTGCAGATCGGAGCATGAAAGAAGGGCGCTGGATAAAGAACCGGCTGATGGGCGAGGAGCTGCAGTCGAAGAGGATAGGTGTCATCGGACGGGCCGGCCGGATCGGCAACGAAGTCTCCCGTATCCTAACCGTAGGATTCCAGGCGGAGGTTCTAGGCTATGACGTCATACGGCCGCGTGGAGTCCCGGGCCTCAGCTATGAAATAACGGACTCGATAGATGACCTCCTCCGACGCTCTGACATCGTCACAATCCACGTCCCATACTCTCCCCAGACCCACCATCTCCTCAACGAGGCGAGGCTGAGAATGATGCGAAAGGGATCACATCTGATCAACACTTCGAGGGGAGACATAGTCGAAGGAGCCGCCCTACTCAGAGTATTGAAAGAGGGACATCTGGCAGGCGCGGGATTGGACGTATTTCACATGGAGCCACCGGCCGACGAATGGGAGAAAGAACTCGTGAACCTTCCTGACGGAACTACTGTCGTGACATCCCATATTGGGGCGGAGACGCGGCAGGCTCAGAAACGGGCTAGTGTCGAGATTGCAGAAAGAATCAAGGCCGAGGCACTACGAGTCGGAAGTCCCAGCTTGACCCTTTCTCGTTCCCTGTGAATGGCGGATCAGGGCTGTTCGCTTTCTCATAAATCCTAGGAATTATGATCTTTCAGACATGGAAATATTCAACAGGCCTAGAACTAGCCCTGTCCGAGGACCCTTGAAGAAGTGGACTCGATGTCGACAAGCGACTCTCGGTCCAGGAGCGCTCCCCGTACCTTCCTGGCCAGCTCCTCACTGGTCATCGAGAAGAGTATCGGCCAGCCATCTTGAGCGTTTGTAATGGGGTGGACGCTGATGCCCTCGTCCTGGACCATCTTCATCTCGTCCGGCGCGCTCCGGTGGTTCGACTCGGGAACAAGCAGGTCGGTTATCTTCACCTTCTCGGCCTTCAGTATCCCGACGAGCTTGCCGGCTTCTCTTCCCCTTCCTCCCAGCCCACCCACTGGTCCTACATCCATCTTGAGCCCGATAGACCCTGTCATCACTTTGGACTGCGTTATCGGAGTATTCGAGAGTTCAGAGATCAGCGCGTTGAGCATCGCGTATCCAGCGCTGGGTCCTGAGACTCCTGCCCCCGGCGCGCCTTCAAGTATGCTTCTGATCTGGAAATGGACGTGGTACTTGGCCAGGTTGACACGTATCTTTGACCAGAGCCAGGATCTTACCGCCTCGACAGCGTTCTGGGCGCTCTGGATGACCGAGTCGTCAGGCACCGATGTCTGGCCCATCATCATCGAACTGGCTTGGCCGGTTACAGATACGTGTCTCTCGCCGGGGTTGATGGGTCTAAGGGTGCACTGGATGGTCAGTATTCCTCCCGATCCTCTCTCGCTCGTGTAGAGCCCATAGGTGACGCCCGGGATCGCCTGGGAGAGGATTAGGGCCTCGGCGATCTCCCTGTGCTCCTTGTCCTCGAGCGATTCTAAGCTTGAGATAGCCTGCTCGAAGTGGAATAGCCGTATCCGGTAGTTGTCCTGGTTGACCTCGCCGCGCTTTAGAGTTGTACCTTCCTGCTGGTAGACCTTGAGTGCCGCGTCCAATCGCTCGATATCCTCCTCGAACCTTGTCGTGACATTCCTGATAGCCAGCTCTGATGCTCCCGCCTCGGTAACCCCCTTGGCAGCCGCGATCTCTGACGCCCAGAGCCGGTGTGCCTCAGAGACTGTCTCAGACACTCCCCGCGGGCTGAGGACACGTTGTCTCCGGAACATCTTCGTGACTTTGGCAGCGTCGATCTCAGGGTGGAGATATTGCTGGAGTCTTCGGAGGTGGATTGCAACCACCTCGTTCCACTCTGCATCGTTCAATGGTGGATGGACGTAGTAGATGTTCGGCTCGAAACGGTCCCGCGTAGCCTGGTCGATGAGTTGCTCCTTGTTCGACGTCGCGATCACCACGACTCTGTCCTCGGGGCGGAGCTCGCTGAGCTCTGCTTTGACTTGGGCGAGTATCTTGTTGCTGGACGGGTCTCCGCCCCAGAAGATCGCGTCCGCCTCGTCGAGTAGGAGTATGCACGGGCTCTTCTGTCGGACCAATCCGAAGAGGTCTTTCACCCGCTTCTCCGGGTCGCCCATATAGTTGGCGCCGCTCATCAGCTCTCCTCCGCGGACCTTGATGAATCCGACATTGTTCTCTGCGGCAGCGACCATGGCGAGGAGGGTCTTCCCCGTTCCGGGCGGCCCCATCAGGAAGAACCTTGGGTTGGACTGCTGGCCCAGCTCGGCCATCGACGGGTTGAAGGCAAGTGCGACATGGTTGAGGATTTTGTTCTTCACGTCGTGGAGCCCGCCAAGGTCCTCCCGGCTTACCTTCGGCTTCATGATATAGACCGCGTCGGTGACCTCTTGGGACTTTTCCTGTTCAGAGTAGAGCTTCACGTTCCGCGCAGCGATCGCAAAGTCTTGGACGGATGCCGTGATTCTTGGACGGTCGAGACCCAACGCACCCTTCGATTCTCTCAGCTTCTCTCTTCCTCTCTCTCCATGAGGTCGAGCAGGTCGTCGGCCTTGAGATTGAGCCAGCCTTCCCGTTTGAGAAAGTCTTGGACAACGGCCAGTAGCATTTCGCGCGTGACTCCGTCGTTGAGGCTAACCTTGGTCAGGCGTCGACGAATATCCTCGCGTATCTTCTCATACGCGTTGGTTGCGACTACGACGATGGTTCGGGATTTCCCGCTGACTATCTTGTCCAGCCACCGGTTCAGCTCGTCCTGTATCCTCGTGTCCTCGATCTCGGCTCCGGTCTCGCCACGGACTTTTCGTCCGAAGCTCTGGAACTCGTCAATGTAGACGACGGAGGGTACGGAGCTTGCGTAGTCTAGGAATCTACCGAGTTGCCGTGTGCTCTTGCCGTAGAACTCGGAGTATACATCCGATCCCTTCAGTATGACAGGGGTGACGAGGACTCCGCCGCGGTATCCTTCCAAGAGCATCTCTCTTAGAGAGACCATGGTAAGGAACGTTTTCCCCGTCCCGCTGTCCCCTGCGAGACATACAGCCTTGGGGAGTTCTTCTCTTCCGAAGTACTTCGTGAGCGTGGGGTGGCGGAGGACATGTAGCCTGAACGAGTCGAGGAGGAGGTTGAACTCCTTGTCCCTTCCTATCAGGTTCGAGGGCGAGAACTTGTCAGGCGGATATTCCCGGTCTAGGCGTTCCTGTATCTTCCTGAACCTTCGTGGGGAGACTCTGGCCTTGCTCCAGCGACTGTAGGACTTGTCGACAGACCGGAGGGCGATAGTGAATACTCTTCGCAGCCAGGGTTGCCTGTCCCACCAGGGTCTCACGGAGCCGAATAGGAACTCGGACAGCTGGTCATCGTTGGATGCCATTCTTCGTTTCTGTCCCATTTTCTAATCCTCCATTATCGGTTTGAGGTCGAAGAACTTGTCCAGGCCCTCCCTGGCAAGGTAGATGATGGTCCCGAGGGCGGCGACGAAGAAGAGCGAGAAGAAGTCGACGAGTGAGAAGAGGTTGAGGTTGACGAAGAACAGATACTCTGCTACCGCTATTACGAGGACTTCGCCTATCATTATTGCAAGGCTGATAATGAACCCGGCCAGCAGGATTCTGAAGACCACGTCTATCCAGAGATAGACCTTGTTCCCCCGGTCGAACGGCGGGAGGTGTCCTTCAAGGCGGCGTCTCTCATCCTCGAACCTGATCCATCTGTACCCTACGAAGGCGAACTGTGCTCCGAGGATCGAGTAGAGTATCTTGATCCAGAGGGGGAAGGCGTTGCCGAACTGGAAGAACCATCCGTAGAGCGAAGACCAGGTAACGGGCGCTCCCATTCCGGTAGAGGGTGAAGGCTGGAAGGATGCGAGTATTGTAAGGTTGAGGTCTCCTCCCGAGACGTAGTAGGACGTGTACTCGGTACTGGAGTCTGCAGACGGGTCTTTGATGATGACTCTGGTCGTGTATGAGCTGGGGTATGATAGCCAGATGTCCAAAGTGTACAGTTGCGTCGAGTTTGTGGTGAGTGTGAAGTTCTTGGCCGGATAGTTCGTGTTCAGGGGTCCGGCCGCGCTCACGTTTCCCCTGACGAATACGGACTGGATGGCCGGCTGGTTCGAGCTGATGACGAGCCTATTGCCCGTGTAAAGATTCACGTTCTCCTGGGGATTGGAGACCGCGGAATGGCCTGGGTTAGTGGTGGTTGCTAGGAGGACGAAGGCAAGGGTTACCAGTATCCAAGACGCTCTTTTCAACCCACCGACCACGTGTTTACTTTGTCCGTACAATCTCTACGGGCAGCGCAGTGGCGCGCATTCACGACAGGAGGATGGGGATAGACTAATCTCCCGTAACTCTTGGAGATTCGACATGGTTACTCGTCCCCAGCGGGTTTTTTAACCGAACCTTCTGGTTGCCTCTCAGTCTCGTGATGGTAAGTGGCAGAGGGCACGTACAAGCGGATGTTTCTGCGGTGGGAGATTATCCGCGGCTGGATGCCGGGAATCGTCTTCGCGGCCATTGCCGTCGCTATTGAGATTCTTTACTTCGAATACATGTTGTCCCGTGGACTCGCAGACGAAACGTTCAGTGTGTCTCTTGGAATAGTTAGTCTGCCTCTCTCGATTTCGTTGTTTCTGTCCCTCGGGAACGCGATCGTTCTGCTCGTCCTCTGGATGAGCGTCTTTGAGAGTACTGCCTACGTAATGGCGGGTCCCGATCGTCGAGTTCGTCGCTTACTGTATCCGCTGAGGATGATAAGGGCGGCCGCGCTTGTCTTGGCTCCCTTCACACTCGTTCTGTTCGCACCCTACATTATTGAGTCCGCTTGGTTCATCAGCATCGTCTCCGGGGTTTCGAACTCGAACGCGTCTCTCCAGCAGACAGCTGCCGGCTTCTATACGTGGGCTTTCGGTGTGGCTATGACCGATGCTTCGGTCAAGTTCGTCGCTTCCCAGCTCTCGGCGGCTCTTGCCTCCACGGTCGTGGCTGGTCTTCAGATCTGGAGGGTTAAGGGAACGAGGAATCTTATGCTTCTACTCAGAAGAAGAAAGAAGTAGTTAGAGAGCCAGCAGGATCTCGGCTATCTTGCTAAGGGCGCTGAGCGAGTCCTCCTCCCTAACGACGGTTCCAGAGTCCTCTGGGAGGCTGCCGGTTCCTCTCCCATAGACGACGATCCTTGTCATGATCCCAGAACTCTCAAGCCTGGATCTTGTCTCCAGCAGACCCTTCGCCGCTAAGCTTGTTAACATTGAGATGGCGACGACGTCCGGCTTGAGTGCAGACACCTTGGTTGCAAGTTCCTCGGGTGATAGCTCTTCTCCACCGTCCAGTGAAGAGATCCCGCCTACCTCGAGCATTGTCAACAAAAGCGTCTTGTCAAAGGCGTGGGGGTCCCCTTTCAGCGATGCCACCATTACTCTGCCCGGGATTCTTCGTGGTTCAAGCTTGAGTCTTGGCCTCAGTGCGTCCAACGCTTTCTCGGCGGCGCGCTCGCAGCTGCTGACCTGTTCTGGGGTGTATCTCTCGACCTCATGCAGGTCCGCGACGATGTTCATAGTCTCGGATATCGTGTCGACCACGTCATTCGCTTCCGTTCTTCCGCTCGCGAGTTCTCGCGCGATCTTTGCCGCGTCGATCTCGTCGCCCTTCAGAATGACCTCCGTTAGACGTTTCGACTGCTCGTCCGCGCTGGCCTGGCTGTTAGTAGTCATAGAAACCTTTTCCTGTCTTGCGTCCGAGTTTTCCTTCTTTCACCATTTTTTCCAGTAGCGGTGTTGGTTTGAAGCATCCTCCATACTCCGATTCTAACACCTTGAGTGTCTGGTAGACGATGTCGACGCCGATGAAGTCGGATAGTTGTAGGGGTCCCATGGGATGGTTTGTTCCAAGTACGAATGCCTTGTCAATGTCTTCCTTGGATGCGACTCCCTGTTCGAGGAGTCTTATGCTCTCGTTGAGGAAGGGCATCAGCGCCTTGTTGACTATGAATCCGGTCTTGTCCTGGGACTGTACCACTGTCTTTCCGAGAGACTCGACGAAAATGCTGGCCGTTCGGACGGTTGTCTGGGACGTTTGTCCTCCTTTGATGAGCTCCACCAGTTTCATGGTCGGCACTGGATTGAAGAAGTGGAGGCCCAGGACCTTGTCGGGTCGATTCGTGGCCTTCGCGAGCCGGGTAATGCTTATCGACGAGGTATTCGAGGCGAGGACCGCCTCCTTCGGTGAGTATTTGTCGATTGACGCGAACACCTGCTCT